>NZ_JBWKUP010000018.1:0-121312 GCF_059420905.1 Janthinobacterium sp. GW821-FHT03C08
TATCGCATTTCAGCGAGCGGGCTTTTTTTTGAAAGGTAACATCATGGCATTTGAAGATGACTTTGAAACAGTCGCCACCACGAAGCTTTACGTTAGCGTGGCACGCCCGACCGCCGACACGGCAGCTGCGTATGCTGCGCTTACCTGGGTCGAGGTGGGCCTGATCACCAACGTTGGCAGCGTCAACGGTCGCGAGTACAGCACCTCCACGCTGTCGACGGTCGGCAATGCGCACGATCGCGAAAAGAAGGGTAGTTACAAATTGCCTGACGCTGCGTTTGAATGCGCTTGGAATGAGGCCGATGCTGGCCAGATCATCATTGCCGCCGCCGCCAATGACTACAGCATTCCGGCTTTCAAGCTCGAAAAACAGGGTGGTGCAGAGCGTTTTTTCACCGCCCAGGTGAAGAGCTTTATCGAAAACAACGGCACCAGCAATGACGCCGTCAAGGGCAATTTCGTCCTGCTGCGCCAGAGCGACACCATCACTGCTTGACCATCCCGACGCGGCACCAGCCGCGGCCATCACCAGCACCGGCTCTGCCATCTCTTTCATTGAGAGGTGACAGGCTTGGTGCCCATATTCCCGCATATAGAAGAAAGGTAACACCATCATGACCTTCAACATCAAGCAACTGGCTATCGCCGTAGCAGCAGAAATGGTCGTACGCGACGCCGCGGGCGAGCCGCAGGCCGATGAACACGGCAATGCACTGACCATCACGCTGCACAGCCCTGGTACGAAAGAATTCCAGAAGGCGCGCCACGCAGCGGAAGAGCGTAACAGCGCGCGTGTGTTCAATCGTATGCAGGGTAAAGCGGACGCCAAGCAGAGCGCCGAAGACAAGATCAAGGAGCGCGCTGAATTCCTGGCCGCCTGTACGATCAGTTTCAACAACTTCGGCGATGGTTTGGGCGCCGGATACGAACTGTTCAAGCGCACCTACTCCGATATCGAAATCGGCCACATCGCCGATGACGTCGAGAAGTTCCTGGGTGAGCGGGGAAACTTCAAAAAGCCGTTGCCGACCAGCTCGCCAGCTACGTCCGGCACGCTGCCTGGCTAAACGCGATTCCAGATGCCCCAAAGCGGCCTGCCGGCATGCCGCCGGCGCCGCCTGAGATATCGCGCCGCGAGGCGCTGCGGTTGAGCAAGACGCCCATCGAAATGCCGGCGCTGGAGTGGGGCAGCTACCTGGTGGATTACTTGTTTGAGTTCGGCCCTACGGTGGCGGTGGGCATGGGAAACGGTCCCGTCACTGGCGTCGAATTGTTGGCTTGGCAAGAACTTCTCAATATCGACTTTCAGCCATGGGAGGCGCGGCTGTTGCGGCGCTTGTCGAGCGAATACCTGGATGAATCGCACAGGGCAACGGCGCGTGATTGTCCGCCGCCGTTTGGCGCAGCACCATTGCTCAGGCAGGCGCGAGCGGAAGATATGCAGCACAGCATCGACCGGTTCTTGGCGTGATTTCCGCTCTCCGTTGCATTTACAAGAGGATCAGCATGGCAGATTCAATCATGGTCGGTCTGGATGACTGGCTGAAATACCTGGACGATTCGCCGAAGAAACTGCAGCAGGGCGCGCGTGTAGGCCTGTACGCCGGCGCCAAACTGATCGAAGCGCAGGCGAAGGAGAACTGTCCGGTGGGAGCGCCGGCAGGCGAGAGCGCGAAGACCTACGGCGGTTATCCCGGCGCCCTTCGCGACAGCATTCGAGCGACGGTCGGAGAGAAAGGCGGCCGTGTGTTCGCGTCAGTGAGGGCCGGCGGAAAAACACCAAGCGGTGCGATTGTTTTTTATGCGCACATCATCGAGTTCACCGGCGCGGCCGCGCACGTAATCAGCGGTCGCAATGGCCGGCGCCTGACGTTTGGTGGCCGCTCCTATTCGGCGCTGCATCACCCCGGCATGCAGGCGCATCCCTTCCTGCGCCCGGCGCTGGATGCTCGCACGCTCGATGCAATTGCGCTGGTCGAGGAAGAAGTCAAAGCGGTCTTGAAAAAATAAACTGGAGTTGCGCATGTTTCATGGCATTGAAGTTCACCTGATGGCTGATATTGAAAAGTATAAGCAGGGCATGGCCGAGGCGAAGAAGATCGGCGGCGAGTCCATGGGCTTCATTGCATCCATTTTTGACAAGCTCAAAAGCATGGCCGGCGGCATGTGGGATTCGCTGAAGAACGTCTTCTCCAGCATCGGCGACAAGTCCAAAGGGGCATTCAGTTCGCTCTCGGATTCCGCGTCGAGTGCGTTCGGTAAGGTCATCAGCGTTCTGCCTGGTTTCAACAGCGCCATGAGCAAGACTAAAGACAAGATGGGCGAAACGGAAGAAAAGTCCGATAGCCTGATCAAGAAAATAGGTATTGGCGTCGTGGTGGCCGTTACCGCCGCTGCAGCTGCCATTGCCGTGCTGGTGAAAAAGGGCTTGGATGCTGATTCTGCGCTGGCCGGCTTGGCTATCTCAAGCGGTATCACGGCGTCGCAGTTTTCGCGCTTCGAGACTACCGCCTTGAAGTCTGGCGTGACTGCCCAGGAATTCGGCGCTTCGATGGTCAAGCTGCGCGAAAAAATGAAGGAAGCCGCTGCGAGCGACGGCAGCACATTCTTCACCAAGCTCGGCGTCGATATTGTCGATGCGAACAATGCGTTGCTCAAGACCGATGATGTAACCATCCAGGTAGCGAAAAAGATCGCGGCCATGTCCAGCGAGGCTGAAAAGTATGCCGCCGCCTCCAAGGCCGGCTTTGAAGGCAAGGTCCAGGTGCTGGAAGATATTGCGCGGGCCAGCGACCTATCGGCGACCACAACCGATGAGCAGGCCGCTGCCGTGGTGCGGCTGGGGAAAATCTGGCACGACATCCTACCTGGCGGAAAAGGCATGTGGGCACAGGTCAGCACATTCCTGACCAATAGCCTGACCCCGGCAGTTACGGAGGCGTCGCTGACCATTCTGAATTCAAAAAATACCATCGTCAGCGCGTTCAACGATATCTATGGCAGTGGCTCGAAGTTGCCGAGTTTCGGGGAGCAGATCAAGGAGTGGGGGCAATCCGCATCCCAATGGTTTGACAAGGTCGCCCAGAGCGCGACGGCGATGACGGTATCGATCCTGAAATATGTGGCCATCAAGACAGGTTTGGGCGATCCAAGCGCGCTCGGCAAAGGTGCTGCGCCAGCGCCGGTCCCGGCCCTTGTCCCACTTGTTGGTGCCGACAACCCTTCGGTCACTAAGGATTCAGAGAAGGAGTATGACGCCCTCACCAAAGCAATTCAGCAAAAAATTGCTGTGCAAAAACTGGAAATTCAGACGGGCGCTACGCTGACGGAGGGCCAGCGACTGCTTCTCAAAATGAACGCCGACTTGAGAGACGGCACAATCACCATGACGGAGGCGCAAAAATCCAAACGTACGGAAGAGCTGAATCTATTGATCGCGCAGGAGAAGCTCAACCGGCAAGCGCAGGAAGCGCGCGCCAAGGGTGACGCTGCCGCCAGCAAGGAAGTCGTCAGCCTGACCACGTTGATCGCGGCCATCAAGGCAAAGACCGCTGAAAACGAAATGGAGTTGGCCACCGGCCTGACTGCGACCGAAAACCAGAAATTCGCCATCAAGTTGAACCTGGAAGAAGAGCGCAGCAAGAAGAACCTGTCCGGTGCCGACTTGGCTCGCCTGAACTCTTTGAAGGCCGAAGCCGTCGCCCAGTTGGCAGCGAACAAAGTCGCCGAAGATGCGGTCAAGGCACAGCAGGCCGAGAAAGATGTGGCGAAGTTCATCAACGAAGGCACGCTGGCGCGCCAGGAGTCCGCTGCGGCGCTGAGGGTGGAATACCAGATGATGGGCAAGTCGGCCGACGCGCGGGAACTGGCGATGGTGGTAGTGAAGGCCCAGGCTGCCGTCGAAAAATTCCTGCTGCAGGAGAAGGCCGCTGGCAAGATCGTTACCGAAGACCAGATTAAGCAGCTGCGCGCGGAAGCGGCGGAACGTGCAAACGTTGAAGCAGCGACGCTCGGACAAACCAAGGCGCTGGACTTTGCGCGGCAATTGGAAGAGGAAAACAGGAAAAATTCGGCCGAGTCCATCTCCGATCCGACAGCGCGCGCTGCGGCGCTGCTACGGATCGATGCAGACGTATGGAGGGAGCGTATCCGTCTTGCCGGCGAAGGCACCGAAGCTCAGCGCGCGCTGCAAACGCAATATGACGTCTGGTATGTCAACAGGTCGAAAAATACGTTGACGGCTGCCGATGCCACTCGCGCAAAAGATTTGCTTGATATCCTCACTGCCGTTGATATGGCGACCCGAGACGCAGCTTCTGGCATGGAAGCATCCTTCGGCGCTGTCGGCACCGCAATCGGCGGCCTGACCACGGCCCTGTCCGGCTACGCCGTTCAGCAGCAGGCGATTGCTGCGCAACTGGCCGCCGTCAAGGCCGACCCTACCAGCGACGCGAAGAAGATCAAGCAGGCGGAAAGCGACGCGGCGCGCAGTAGCGCTCAGGCGCAGGTCAAGTCGTATGGCGACATGGCCAGTGCGGCGAAGGGATTTTTCAAGGAAAACTCGGCTGGCTACAAGGTGATGGAAACCGCAGAAAAGGCTTTCCGCGCCTACGAAATGGCCATGGCCGTCGAGTCGATGGTCAAAAAGATCTTCTTCAAGGAGACCGAGGTGGCTGCCAATCTGACCTTGAATGCCACCAAGCTGACAGGTGAGGCGACGACCACCGCCGCATCCACTGGCCTGGCCGCGACCGAGGCCAGCGCCTGGGGCATTACGGCCGTGGTGAAAGCCCTGGCCTCGTTGCCGTTCCCTATGAACCTGGCGGCAGGCGCTGCGACGCTGGCGGCAGTGGTGGCAATTGGAGCAAAAATGTTCGGTGGCATGGGCGGCGACAGTGTCAGTCTGTCCGAGCAACGCCAGGCGGCCAACGGCACCGGCACGGTGCTGGGAGACTCGTCCGCAAAATCGGAATCGATTGCCCACTCGCTGGCCATCATGGAGAAAAACAGCGGCCTGGGCCTGGCGCACACGATTTCGATGGATTCATCCCTCAGGAAGATGGTGGCCGGCATCGGCAACCTGGCCGGACTGTTGGCGCGCTCCGGTGTGGTTGCCGAAGGCGGTGGTGCCGCTGCTGGCGTGCAGACGGGCACGAATGTGCTTGGCGGCACGGTCGGTACGTTACTTGGCGCAGCCGGCGGCGCGTCGATTGGCGGCGGCCTGGGTTCGGTGTTCGGGCCAGTAGGTACCATTGCCGGCACGATTGCAGGCGCGTTGATCGGGTCTGTCGTATCGAAACTATTCAATACCAAGACGTCGATACTCGACCAGGGTATTACCGGCAAGGCAACGTCGCTTGGCAATGTAGATGCCGTTGGCTTCACTGCCCAGGCCTACGCCGACGTCAACAAAACAAAAAAGGCGTTTGGTATTTCGTACAGCAGCAAAAATAGCACCGAGACCACCGCGCTGTCGGATGAAATGAATCAGCAGTTCAGCATGATCATCAGCAGCATGGGCGACACCATCCGCAGCGCGGCCGGCGTGCTGGGCCTGGGCGGCGAAGCCTTCAACGCCAAGCTCAATACCTTTGTGGTCGACCTGGGCAAGATCAGCCTCAAGGATTTGACTGGCGAGGAGCAGCAGAAAGCCCTTGAAACAGCCTTTTCCAAGCTGGGTGACGACATGGCCAAGTTCAGTGTGGCCGGCCTGCAGCAGTATCAGGCGGTGGGCGAGGGCTACCTGGAGACGCTGGTGCGCGTCACCAACGATTACATGCAGGTGTCCGACGTGCTGGCCGTGCTGGGCAAGTCGTTCAACACCACCGGCCTGGGGGCGGTGGCGCTGAGCGAAAGCCTGATCGCTGCGGCCGGCGGTCTCGACAAGCTGACCAGCGGTACCGGCTTCTTCGTCGAGAACTTCCTGACCGAGGCCGAGCGCATGGCGCCGATTACCAAGTCGGTGAACGACGCCATGGGCAAGCTGGGGCAGTCTGGCGTGACCACGGTCGAGCAGTTCAAGGCCCTGGTGCTGGTGCAGGACCTGAACACGGCCGCAGGCCAGGCCATGTATGCGCAGCTGATCGCCATCGCCGAACCGTTCAAGAAAGCGGCCGATTACGCGGCGGAGCTGGCGGCGGCCACGGGCGACTTTGCTGCAGTGGCAAAGACGGCAAGCGAAGTCGCCAGCGAGCGGCGCGACCTGCAGCAACAGCTGAATGAATTGACGAAAAGCGAAACGCAGCTGCTGGCCATCCAGCGGGCCGGCATCGCCGACGTCAACCGTGCACTGTTCGACCAGGTACAGGCAGCCAAGGCCGTGGTATCGGCCAAGGATGCACTGGCCAAGGCCTACGGCACGGAATCGGCGGCGGCCAAGACGGCGCTGGACAAGTCGAAGTCGTGGGTGACCACGCTCAACGGCCTGAACGCCAGCATGGCCCTGGGCGCCCAGTCGACGCTGACGCCGGAGCAGAAGTATGCCGAGGCGCGGGCCCAGTTCGAGACGACCCTGGCGGCCGCCAATGCCGGCGACACGACGGCGCAGTCGGGCCTGTCGGCAGCCGAGCAGGCGTTCCTGGCTGCCTCGCAGGTGGTCAACGCTTCGGACGCCAAGTATGTGGCCGATTACGCCCGCGTGATGGCGGCCAACGACGAGGCGCTGAAATGGGCGGGCATGCAGGTCGACGTGCAGCAGGCCAGCCTGGATGCCCTGACGGCGCAGGTATCGGGCCTGATCACCATCAACGATAGCGTGCTGACGGTGGCGCAAGCCATCGCCAACCTGCAGGCGGCGATGGGCACGGCCACGGGCCAGGGCGTGCGGTTCGACGGCTCGCATGCCGGCGGCCTGGCCAGTGTGCCGTTTGACGGCTACGCGGCCGAGCTACACCGGGGCGAGGTGGTGGTCGACGCGCCAGCGGCGGCGGCCATGCGCCGCTACTTCGGCGGCGTTCCAAGCCAGGGCGGCGGCAACACCGATGCCCTGATAGCTGAGATCAAGAGCCTGCGCGAGGAGGTCAAAGGCTTGCGTGCCGACCAGGATAAGCAGACTGGCGCCGCAATCCGCGCCACCGTCGAATCGAACGACAAGGCCGCCAAGAGCGTGGTCGCCGGCATCGATAAATCCACCAAGGCATCTGCCTGGGCAAAACAACCGGAGTATGAAAAATGACGGAAATGCAGTTTTTGGAGTGGCTGCAGCACCCGGCTGCCGCGCGTATGGTGCTGATCGAGGCGCAGGTCAACGTGGCGGGCCAGGAAACGACCCGCTACCTTTCCTCCAGGCCGTACGTCACGGGGGAGGGCGACGTGCCGGCCAGCATCGAGTACATGCCGTGGGCCACCGGCGGCCTGGCTTTCACCGAACAGGTCAGCCTGTCGGGCGAGGCGGGCCTGTCCGGCGGCGATATCGAGCTGGACAATGCGGATGGCGGACTCGACTGCTGGCTGGCCGATGTGTGGCGCAATCGCACGATCAAGGTCTGGACCGGCGACCCATCCTGGCCGCGTGCGGACTTCCGCCTGGTTTTCGATGGCATCCTCGACAGCGTGGTCAGTACCAGCCGCGAGTCGTTGACCATGGTGCTGCGCGACAAGCTGCAGCGTCTGAATACGCAGATCACGGAAGCAAAGCTGGGCGGCACGTCGCCCAACAAGGACGCCATCCTGCCTATCCCGTTTGGCGAGTGCCACAACGTGTCGCCGCTGCTGACCAATCCGGCCACCCTGGAGTACGGCTTTCTCGGCAGCGTGGAGTCCATCGCCGAGGTGCGCGCCAATGGCAAGCCGGTCGCTGTGGCCGTGGACAACGCCACCGGGCGCTTCAAGCCCATCACCAACCCGCAGGCCCAGGTGATCACCGTCAGCGTGCAGGGCGACAAGGGCGCCGGCTATGCGCCGCGCATCGCCCCGCTGGTGCAGCGCATCGCCACGGGCTTTGGCAAGGAAACAGACCGCTTCACCCTGGGCGACCTGGACCTGGCCAATCTGGCCGCCTTCGACGCGGCGCACCCGCAGCTGGTGGGCTTGTATCTGGCGGACCGGGGCAACCAGGCGCAGGCCATCCAGCAGCTGGCGGCCAGCGTGGGCGCCCAGGCGATCATGTCGCGCGCCGGCCAGCTGCGCCTGGTGCAGATCGCGCTGCCGGGTACCGGCGTGCCCGTGGACATAGGCCCGGACCAGATGAAGGAGCATTCGCTGCACCCGGTGCAGTGCCTGCCCGTCGTGGCGGCCGTGAAAATCGGCTTCGACAAGAATTGGACCGTGCAGGCTGGCCTGACGACCAGCATCCCCCCGGAGCATGCCGACTTGTATGCCACCGAGTGGCTGACGGAGACGGTGGTCGACGAGGCGGTGCGCACGCGCTACCGGCTGAGCGACGACCCGGTGCAGATCGACACCTGCCTGAAAACCCGTGCCGACGCGCATGCGGAAGCGGCGCGGCGCCTGGCGTTGAACAGCGTGCCGCGCACCATTTATGAATTTGACGGAGAGCCCGAGATGATGATGCTGGAACTGGGTCAGGCCGTGATCCTGCGCGACGAGCGCTTCGGCCTGCAGGACGGCGTGCCGGGCGTGGTGGTGCTGCTGTCGCGCTTCTGGCTGACGGGCCGTGTGACCGTGGGAGTGCTGGTATGAGCGTCATGGGCGGCACGCGCGACACCCTCATCATGAACACGGTACCGCGCTATGCGGCGCCCATCGACCGGGCGCTGCTGCTCACGCCCAGCGCCACGCTGTTCGAGGTGTCGGTGGCGGGCGCGCCGACGCCGGCCGCGATCACGTTTTCGGCCCTGATGCTGGGCGCCGTTGGCGAAATCACGTTTTCCAGCGATCCGGCCGTGCCGCTGACGGTGGCCAACGGCGACGCTGTGCTGAAGTTTGCCGACTTGGCCGCCAGCATCGTGACGGTGACGGCCACTACGGTCATCGATGGGCTGACCTATGTTGCCCGCCAGACGGTGGCCAAGCAGCAGGCCCTGGACCTGCGCCCGCCGCCGGCACCGACTGGCCTGGCCACCACCGGGCATCCGGCGACGATTACGCTGGCATGGGACGCGGCGCCGGCCAACTACAGCAACCTGTCGCACACGGAAGTGTGGCGCGCTCCGGTCAATAACTTTGCCCAGGCGGCGCTGGCGGGGCGCGCCGATGGCCGCGAATACGTCGATCCGGTGGGACCGGGGGTAAGCCGGTATTACTGGATACGCTACGTCTCGCGGGCGGCCATCCCCGGACCGTACAACGCCGGCAGCGGCACCATCAGCGCGTCCGATGCGGAAGTCGAGCACTTGCTGGGCGTGCTGACGGGCGAAATCACCGAATCGCAGCTGCATGCCGACCTGGGGGCCAAGATCGACCTGATCGACGTACTGGACGAGGCCTACGGCGACACGGCCAGCGCGGCGGTGTCGGCCGCCGCTGCCACGGAAGCGGCTGCCGCCGCTTTACTGTCCAAGCAGCAGGCGGCGGCTGCAGCTGGCCAGGGCGGGCAGTACGCCAGCCAGGCCAGCCAGTCAGCCACGGCCGCCAATGCGGATGCGGGCCGCGCCAGCACCTCGGCGGGCCAGGCATCCCAGGCGGCTACCGGCGCCGCCGGCTCGGCGTCGGCCGCCCAGGCATCCGCTAACGTGGCGGCGCAGGCGGCTCAAGGTGCCGGCGCCAGCGCCGCTGCCGCCGCCGACAGCAAGCAGGGCGCCTCCAGCTACGCGAACGCCGCCGAGACGGCATCGACTGCATCGAGCGCAGCGAAGGTCAGCGCCGAGGCTGCGCGCGACGGTGCCGCCAACGCAGCACAGGCGGCGTCAGGCTCGGCCGGCACGGCCAGCGCCAAGGCCAACGAGGCAGGCCAGTCGGCCATCGCCGCCAATAACGCAGCCACGACGGCGACGACCCGTGCGGCCGATGCGGGCGTGTACGCGGCGCAGGCGGCCAACTCGCAGACGAATGCTGACGGCAGCGCGCAGGCAGCAGCATCGTTCCTGCAGCAGGCGCAGGCAACCCTGCGCGACCCGGTGTCGGGCCTGGTCGACAAGTACGCCGCCGTCAAGGTGCTGGCCGATGCCACCGCCGAGTCGATGGGCCAGGCGCAGGCGAAATATAGCGTGCAGGTGGATGTGAATGGCGTTTCCGGCGGCTTCGAGCTGATCGGTGGCGGCGGCCGCGTCGACTTCGGCGTGCGCGCCAACTCCTTCTTCATCGCGGCGCCGGCCGGCAGCGGCATTCCGACTGCCGTACCGTTTATCGTGCGCACGACGGAGACGGTGATAGGCGGCATCACCATTCCCATCGGCGTGTATATCGCCGATGCGTTCATCCAGAACGCCTCGATCACGAATGCCAAAATTGGCGGGGATATCTGGTCATCGAACTATGCGGCGGGCCTGGCCGGCTGGCGTTTGAGCCGTGCCGGCAATATGGAAGTGAATAACCTCACGGCACGCGGTGCGGTGATGGGGGGGAGTTTCACGGGGTGGGGGTGGCCGGCAGACAATGGCACGGGATTTTATCTTGGCCCTGAAGGTGCGTTGTGGGGGAGTTACGGCAACGGGCGATACATGCAAATTTCCAGCAATGGAGATATGTACGCGCCAGGGCTGAAAATTATTGGCGGCAAGGCGACGTTCACTGGCAACGTGGTGTCGGGCGAGGGCACCGGGTTTCGCGTCGAAATGGGGCCGGATGACCCCGTGTATGCCATGTGGGCCGGCGCCGGCGCCAAAAATGACGTCAATGCGATTTTCTATCTCAAGCGCAATGGCTCGGGCTATTTCGGCGGGGCGTTGACCGCCGGGTCCTTGAGAACTGCGGTGACGAGTCCGGAAATTAACCCGAACGCGCAATTAATTAATGGCCCCTTCGGTTCGAATGGCGGATTGATCACGGTGATCTGCAGCTTTGATTGGCAACGCAGCCTGGGATCGACACGCGCCAAGTACACGGCGGGTGCCGGCAGTACCCAGGCGGTGGTAAGCCTGTACAGGGGGCTTGCAGGTGCGGCTGCGGATACGTTGCTCGCCAGCTCCACTTTTACCGGCCCACCTGCTGCCATCGAAAATACGGTCAATTTTGATGAGCCGTCTACATGCAAACTCAGTGTGTCGGGAGCTTTTACTTTTACTGATGATGCACATAGCACTGCCGATCATACCTACCGCGTGACGGTGGCCATGGTGGAGCAGGCGGTGACGATAGGTTCTCGTCCTGGTGCTGATCTCCCCCCTGTGAATGCAGTCTATCAACGCTTATCCAATACCACGGTGGAATAGTATGGCCAATTTACGCATCCTTCACGACAACGCCGCCGACCGCGCCGTGCTCACGGCATCGAGCCAGGTGGGCGTGCTGGGCCCGGCCAACCTGCGGCTCGACCGAAAATCGGCTGTGCTGCGCGCTACCGGCACGGCGCAGACCATTACCGCCACCTGGCCAGCGCAGGAGGTGGTGGCGTATGTGGGCCTGTTCAGCACCAACCTCACCAGCACCGCTCGCATGCGCGTGCGCGGCTATGCCCAGCCCGGCGATGCCGTGGCAGTGCTCGACACTGGCTGGACGATGCCGTGTCCCGAGGCGCCGCTGGGCAGTTACCCATTTGGCGAAATGCCGCTGGGCTGGAATGCCTACAAATGGGGCGGCGTGAACACCTGGGCCCGCGGCGGCGGGAGCAATTTGGTGAGCTGGTTTTCCGCCGTGCTGGTGCGTCGGCTGGTTGTCGACGTGACAGGTATCGATACACCGGAGGGCTACATTGAAATGTCGAGGCTCGTGGCGGGCAACTATTTTGCGCCTGAGTACAACGCATCATACGGTGCATCACTCCAGCTGCAGGACACCAGCGAAGCCTACCGTACCAGCGCAGGCTCCCCGAAAGCGGCTGTCGGCACGACCAGTAAAAGACTCAGCATTAACTTGGAGAGCCTGACACCGCCGGACCGCGCGCGCCTGATGCACATCCTGCGCGAGTGTGGCCCGATCAAGCCGCTGATGTTCAGCCTGTTCCCCGAGAATGCTGACCCATTGATCGAGCAGGACCACATGATGTACGGCCGGGTCGCCAATCTGGAGGCGGTCGCCACCCCGTATTACGAAACCTACTCCACTCCACTTGAAATTGAAGGGTTCTAAAAATGGCATCGAAATTTTTACCAGGCATGAAAAACGTGCTCGAAGTGCTGAACCAGATGTGGGATGCGTTTGCCGGTGGCCCCTACAATGCAGTTCCGTTGACCGGCGGGACCATGACGGGGCCGCTGACAACAACCTCAACAGTCACCGCACTTCGCGTGGGAGCGGCTGGCATCATTGAGCAACTTGCACTGCTCACCAATGCTGGCGGAGCCGGTATTGCGGGTACCGCAATCCGGTTCGGCTATCCTGGTGGTGTCGGGTACGGCACCCGGATTGTCGGCGCCGGCGATCCTACGCTGAACTCTGCCGGATACACCGCATTCGAGGTTGGAGTCGGCGGTGGTAGTTACCGGGAGATTGCGCGATTTACGGAGCGCGGTGCTCTGCTGTTGGGAGCGAAAACCGAAGCACCACAAGCGCAGTTGCAAGTTGTGGGACCCGTGCTGATTACGAGTTCACCCGTTGTGGGGCCATTAGTACTGTCGGCAGGAGCAGAGGGGGCAGGATCATCGCTAGTCGTCTATACCGGAGATGGTACGGCATTCTCCCAGCCCGCATCGGTCATGTATGTAGGAAAAATTGCTGCGACCCAACGCGGGCTCTCGACTCCTGGCTCTGTAAATACGGCGGGCAATGACTACGCCGAATACATTCTCAAGTCGGAAACATGCAACACCGTCGCCAAGGGGCAGATTATTGGCATCACCGCTGATAATACCCTCACAGATAAATGGGAAGATGCTGTCCTGTTTAGTATTAAGTCGACGGAGCCTTCTTTCGTCGGCGGCGACTCCTGGGCGAACTGCGTCGGGCCACGCCCGACACCCCAGGCAGGGCCAGCGCCGACGCCGGCACCGCGCCGCGCGGATGTAATCGAGCAGCAGGCGCTGCCCGGCACCAATCCCCTGGAATATCAGGACGTGGTGATACCCGGCGATACCGATGCCGAATGGGCGGTCAAACAGGCTGCCTACGCTGCAGCCCTGGCCGCGCACGACGCCGCCACGCAGCTGGATGCCGATGCCATGGCCGCCTTCGACGCAGCGCTGGAGGTCGAGCGCCAGAAGGTCGACCGCATTGCGATTGCCGGCCGCGTGCCGGTGAACGTGCTGGGCGCCCAGCCGGGCGACTACATCGTGCCGGTGCAGGACGGGGACGGCATCAAGGGTATTCCCGTGCGCCAGGCTGACCTGAGTCATTTGCAACACCTGCAGGCGGTAGGGCGGGTGATCTCTATCGAACCCGACGGCCGCGCCTACGTGATGGTCAAGATCGTGTAGCACAACAGCACTTCACCTTAAACCCGCTTCGGCGGGTTTTGCCTTTGTTTAGTTTTCGTTTGTTTGAATGGGGGGGGCATCACAAACTGAGTGTTCGCGCAACTAGTTAGAGCCGTGGAGTGTGGTGGTACTAGTCGACCGCTAAGATCCTAGGGAGTGGTACAGGCTACATATCTGCCCAGGCGCGAGCTTGTCCGTTGAGGGAGGTCTTTTTATCGTGCAGTTTCACAACCCTCTCTCAGCAAAGGACACATGTAATGAAACGCTCACACTTCTTTGTCAAATATCTGCCCCTAATTCTTACGTTGACAAATTCTGTTCTTTGTATTGTCCGTGAGTTGCTAAAGTAAGGCAGCTTAAGGAACTAGTTAGCCATATCTCAAAGCTTCACCTCAAACCCGCTTCGGCGGGTTTTTTCATTTCCACCACCTGAAAGGCATCCATGGCCATCGAAACAACCGCCGCCGGCGGCGCACTGATCAAAATTTTTGGTATCCCGGTCCTGGCCGGCGCTGCCGCAACCTCACTGGGATTCATGTTTATGTGGCCAAAAACCGCCAAGGAAGCGGGCGTGCGCTTCTTCGTTACCATTCTGTTTTCCGCCCTGATGGGGCCGGCCCTGGTTGTGGTCGTGCGCAACTGGATGCCGGGCCTGTTCGACAGCGCGCGCGCCGTGGCCGTGCTGTACGGCAGCGACCCGGCCCTGGGCTTCCTGTTCATCGCCGCACCGCTGATGGTGGCGGCCGGCTTGCCCGCCTGGTGGGTGCTGGGCGCCACGGTGCGCTGGCTCGACAAGCGCCGCGACAAGGATATCGGCGAGCTGGCGCGCGATGCGGCCGCCATCGTCAAGGACGTGCGGGGTGGTTTGTGAGCGCCGTCACGCTGGCCCAGCTGCTGGCCATCCTGCCCAACGCGCGCCCGCGTGCAGGCACGTTCCTGGCGCCGTTGAATGCGGCCATGGTGGAATTCGGCATTACCACGCTTGCGCGCCAGGCGTCGTTCCTGGCCCAGGTAGGCCACGAGTCTGGCAGCCTGGTGTATGTGCGCGAGCTGGCGAGCGGGCAGGCTTACGAAGGCCGCGCCGACCTGGGAAATACACAGTGTGGCGACGGCGTGCGCTTCAAGGGGCGCGGCCTGCTGCAGGTGACCGGCCGCGCCAACTACGCCGCCTGCGGCAAGGCGCTGGGCCTGGACCTATTGGCCAAGCCCGAACTGCTGGAGCAGACGGTCAACGCTTGCCGCTCGGCCGGTTGGTTCTGGCAGGCGAACAGGCTCAACGCGCTGGCCGATGCAGGCGACCAAGTGAAGGTGACGCGGCGCGTCAACGGCGGCACGAACGGCCTGGCAGAGCGTCTGGCGCTGTTCGCGGTGGCCAAACGGGTGCTGGCGTGAGCGCGCTGGCCAGACTTGCGGGCAAGGTGCCGGGCTGGCTGTGCGGCGCCGTGCTTGTGTGTTTGCTGGCGGGCGCCGGCATGCTGTATCAGCGCATGCTTGGCAACGCCCAGGGCCGAGCGGCCGTGCAGGGCCAATGGAATGCTGATAAGCAGCTCCGCGCTGCGGCAGAAACAAAGGCGGTGGCGCAGCGCGCCGCCGAGAACCTGGCACAAGCCAAGCACCAGGCCGCCGTCGCGCTGGCCATCACGAAAGCCTACGATGAAGAAATCAATGACGTTCGCGCTCGCCTTGCTGCTGAGCGCATGCGCAAGCCCGCCTTCTGTGCAAGTGCTGGACCTGCCGCCTCGGCCGATGCCAGTGGCGACGAAGGAAGCGCTGCAGCCGATCCCGCCAGCGGGTTACTTCCTGACGCGGTGGCGCGAGATATTCAAGCCTTGATCTTGCATACGGAAGAAGTGGCCGCCACAGGCCGGGCATGCCAGGCAGTTTTGAGGGGGCGTATGGTGCAGTAGAGCAAACATCCGCTGCGATATGATCGCTTACGCACAAAGTGACGTCACGAAAAAGACTTCTCGATTGTGCTTCATGCGATAGCGAAAGAACTTGTCTTAGCCGAAAAAAGGAAAACAGGGTTATGATCATGGAGTAATATCAATAACACCACTCATCTGCGAAGGCTGCCCATGCAAGCACCACTTCAAGCAAGAAATAACTCTGATGCCGCCCAAACGGACACTGCCAAGACAGTTGCACAGAAGCGTGTTCTTGCGGACAACCGGCCCGAGGCGGTGGCGCAACGTAAATTAGCTGAGATGATGAATAATAGCCCGCGTGTGTTGCAGCTGCGGGCGCTAAGCGAGGACATCCATAACAGTCCGCGGATGGTGGTGCAGCGTCATAAATTAAATGCTCTTTTTGGCGGGGCCGTTCGACCGCAAGGAGACGAGGTAGTGTCAGCTGAGTTATTGCCCCCGCAGCGTGAAGAAAATCCCAGTAGTACGGGCTTGCCCAATCAACTGAAGTCAGGGGTAGAGTCGCCCTCAGCCGCCCAGCAGCGAATGGAGGCCATAGTCGATACCAGCCCGCGAACAAGCGAGATAGAAGTGCAGGCGACATCGCGCCAGCGACCGCAAGCGCAGCCTGCTGGTACGCAGTCGGCGTCGAGTAATAGAAGCAGTCCCGCCGGCCTGCCGGATGATCTCAAGTCAGGCATCGAATCATTGTCCGGCATATCGATGGACCATGTCAAAGTCCATTACAACTCATCGCAGCCAAAGCAGCTCAATGCACACGCTTACGCGCAAGGCACCGACATTCACCTCGCCCCTGGACAGGAGCGACATTTGTCGCATGAGGCGTGGCATATCGTCCAGCAAGCACAAGGTCGTGTGCGGCCGACCATGCAAATGAACCACGGTGTGTTGGTCAATAATGACGAGCGCTTGGAGCGTGAAGCCGATGTGATAGGAGCCAAGGCGGCTCAGGTGAAGCAGGGGTGTGCTTTACAGGCGAAGTCAGGCGCTATGTCGGCCATAGCAGTGGCACAAAGAATCGTTATTCATGGAGCAGATGCGAACGAGCAATCCGACTTCGCACAGTCCGGCTTTTCAAGACTCATTAGTGCCTCTGAGATACAAAACACCAATTCTTATTTGGAACAAGACAAACGGGATGGGTTTGGAGTATTTTCAATTGAAGATATTAATGAAGTAAGGCAATATGATCCGGTTAATTATATCAACGGACATTTCCAGCCTACCGGAAACTACCTTGGGAAAAGTGCGCCTGAAATGGCTCAATTTTTTAAAGATACCGGACTAATATCTGGTCAAAAGCTGATATTGCTTGGGTGCGAAAGCGCAAATTATGCACAGGAACTTGCCGTGCAATTGCATGAGAGAGGAATAGACACAACCGTCACCGGTGGAAAAGGGATCGCTTTTGATTATCATAGCAAAGAAGAAAACACTGTTGTGGAAGCAATGTACGATTCGAAATACACACCGCGTAACGAAAAGCTTAAGTATGCGGTGGTTACCAAATATGAAGAAATTTTTATTAATGAAGTGATTCGCCATATTCTCGAAAATGACAGTGAAGAAGTACTAAAAACCTTCATGAGCGTATTTACGAAAATTATCGGCGCCAACCTGTCGCATTTGTCAAATTCCGACCTGACGTTGCAGCAACAGGACGAGTTGGCGGCTGCCAAAACCAAGTTCCAAAATAGTATCGGCAAAGCGCCTGACGATGACGCGAAGCTCGAATTTCCCATGGATGCCCCAACGCTAATTGCCATTAGTAAGGAAGAGCCATTCCCGAAATATTGCAAGAATGATTTGATTAAGTTAAAAAGTCAAGCCATTGATTTATTACCAAAAAAGAGAGATAGAGCCTCTAGTCTTGAGGAATTAAAAGAACAATTCAAGACAGGAACATTCAAACTAAAGGCATACACCAGCCATGACCAATTATGGATCAGGGGCTTTATGCAAAGCGTAAACGCTGCCGGTGGAGACATTAAAAACGTTGCAGGCGGAAAAGTTAAAAATATAGTTCAAAATTTATATACGACCTTGGGTAGAGTTGCTGCGAACGAATATATTTTAGAGATGGCAAAAGAGAACGATAGTAAGGAGAATGCGGTCATCCCTCAAGGCTGGCTGACTTTTGATCAAAGTGGAATCGAAACCGCAGCACATGCTACTTATCGCAATGCAGCCGACGCTAAATAAAATTTATAACAAGAAGACGCCGAAGCTCATTTTCCCTTGAACATTTTTTGATTGGGAAATTACATCCTATCAAAATTAGCCCGGGAATTGCATTCGATATACCACCAGTCAGCCTGGAGGAATCAAGCGCTGATAACCGCGTCCTCGCCGGCGTCGCGCTGCACGGCCTGGCCGCGATCTTTCGCGAGGGGGGGCAAGTACAAGAAGGCCGGGATAATGCTGATGGATCTGCAGCCGGATACCCAGCGCCAAGGCGTTTTGTTCGATGCCGCCTCGGGCGTGTGCGTTCAGTACGTGCCATGGCGGCGCTGGACGCGCTGAACGAAAGGTTCGGGCGCGATACTGTGCAGCTCGGGTCGGCCGGCCTGGTCAGGCGCTGGGCAATGTTGTCGGAAAACCGCACGCCGCGGTACACTACGAATTGGCAAGAATTGCCAAAGGCTCTGGCTCACTAGTGGAAAAATAGTGTGCGAATAACTGGCGAAAATTTACCAGTCTTCCACTCAAACTACTAATTTTAAAGAGAATTGGCTTCGGGCGGCCGGCGCCGTCAGCGGGATCTGGAAGGCGACCGCCATCGTGCTGGTCGCTGGCGACCGTGCCGCCGCGCGCGCTGCGCTGGTGCAGGAGCAGGAGCAGGAGCAGGAGCAGGAGCAGGAGCAGGGCGTCAGCTCTGCGTCGCGTGTGTCGATCACCGAGCAAAACCGCGCCATCGATGGCATGGCCAAGGCAACTCTGTCGGCGCAGGAGCGCGGCGCGGCGGCACAGGCGGCAGCCGCTGCCAAGGGCAAGAGGTATGACGCCGCCCTGGCGCAGATCGCGGTCACGCGCGCGAATACATGTGACGAGGCTATGCAGGCCGTCAGACTGCTGCTGGAGGGCGTGCGATAAAATGGCTGATTGTATTGGTGCTGGCTGGCTGCGGCAGCGCGCCGCGGGCGCTCCAGCGGGTCGAAGTTCCCGTCTCCACTCCATGCATACAGTCGGTGCCGCAGCGGCCCGTCTACGAATTCGACCAGCTGGCGCCGGTAGCAAGCGACGGTGAGATCGTCTTGGCGCTGGCACGGGACTGGCCGCGCGGGCGGAAATATGAGAGCGAACTGGAGGCGACTATTGCCGGTTGCCGCCTGAAGTAGCGAGCAAATTACTACTTAATGGCATGTCCAAGAAGTGTGCCAATACGCGGGTGATGAAGCTTTGAGGATGAAGCTTATCAAGTGCACCCTTCGCAATTGCTAATTCATTTTGGCACATAACAGTTAATGCAGATAAAGAGGGCGGTTCTTTAGTTTCGAGCGCACAAACTTTACTCATCCAAGTACCCGCATCGTTAGGGGTAATTTCAAATTCGCTCTTCGCAAGAATTTCGGAAATAATCGATCTAAATCCTTGTGCCAGTTCCGCATGACGTTTTGAACGCTCTGAAAATGAAAAGACTAACGATAGAGCGGAGCTGGCAGTGATGAATGCAGCCATATTTTTGACCATATCTTCATCACCAATCTTCCAGAGTGCTGCAGAGCCACCAAACAATGATGCGGCCTTGCCAAGTTTGTCAGCGAGCTCAAAAAACCGCTCGCGCTTTTGGTGGTATAGAGCCGACAACTCAGCCTTATACAATGCATTGCACCGCTTTTCAAAGGCGTGATCAAGCTCAGCCTCGGTAAATTCTTGAGCAGGCGGTGGCGTTTGCGAAGTCATTTTTTAGGCCTGGTGGGATTGTCTGGAGTTGGAACTTTTGGAATGATACTATTTTTATTGCCATTGTCGTAGGTGCCGTGCACGATGCCTCTGTTCGAATCTTGCGCTGGCCGACGGTCTGGTGCTGGGCTCGGCTTGTTAGATGGCGGTGGATTTTTTTTGTTGTCGGACATGGCTTTTTTCAGTGAGGGGGGGGGGCTGGTTGCGAAAGTGCAAATGTATCGCTTAGAACTACTTGCTCTACATTTGCTTAGTGTAAACATTTTTACTTTGCAGAATGTATCAAATTGTCACTAATAACCACATCTGTCAGATCAATTTCCAATAAACAGTTCAGCCGCTCACCCAGCGCCGCCCAAGCCGCCCGCTTCTCTTCCGCATAGTCATGCAGCATGTAATGCCGCCGCACCTTGCTGCCCGGCAGCACATGGTTTTGGCAGCGGTCGATCAGCTCCAGCGAGATACCCAGCGCCTGCATCAGGGTAGCGCCAGTGCGGCGTAGGTCGTGCGGTGTCCAGGCGCCATTCTTGCCGCCGGCCAGCACCAGGGTATCGTCGCTGCGTCGATTCTTCAGTGGCGCGCGCGCCGTGCCATCCTTGTTCTTCTTGAACATTGACTGGCGGTCGCCCACCTGTTTGCTGATCGACTTGCCCTCGATGTTGGCTTCGTTGTTCCGGGCCGGGAAGCACCAGGCACTATGGCCAGTGTGCGCATGCAGCTGTTGGAACTGGTTCAGCGCGAAGGCGGAAAGATACACGGTCAGGTCGGCCACGTTGTCCTTGACGTTTTCCTTCGGGATGAACCAGGTGCCGGCGGCCAGGTCGACGTGCTCCCAACGCGCCTTTGCTGTCTCGCCGACGCGGCACATGGTCGACAGCATGATCCAGATGGCGCGCTCGGTCGTCGCTTCCAGCGGCTGCTGCACGATGCGTTTGTTCGGCGCGGCGTCGTAATCCGCGTGCATCCTGGTGATGATGGTGTGCAGCTCGCGGATCTCGTCAGCCGACAGGATGCGGTCCCGCATATTGTCGAGGTCATAATCGGGGCTGACGATCTTATCGATCTCGATCAACTCCATCGGATCGCCGTCGACCAGCAGCTTGCGCCATGGCTGCCGCTTGCGGGCCCAGGCGAACATTTGCGTGAGGCTGTTTCTCTGCATCACCGCCGACCTGTTAACCCCACGCTCGACCATTGCACGCAGCACTGCGCGCAAGTGGTGTTCGGTTACGTCCTTGATGGCCACGGTGCCGATGGCTGGCAGCACGTCGGTGGCGAACATGCGCTTGAGCATTGCATTACCATCCTTGCGGCGCACGCCGTCGGTTATCCATGCATCGAACATATCTTGGACAGTGAGGTTGCCAGCGCGCTGGAGTTCAACCGCGGCGAGCTTGGCCGCAGCTTCCTCCTGGCGTTCGTGCCGGGCCAGCTTCTTTTCAATGGCAGGATTCAAGCCTTCCGCGACCTTCGCGCGCGCCTCGTCGCGCTTGGAGCGAATGGACGCCAAACTGTCAGCTGGCCAAGTGCCACACGACACGTCCTTGGATTTTCCATCGAACCGATATCGATAGTAGAAGGAGATACCTATGGTGCCGTCTGATTTTGCACGCACCCGCCCAAACAGGCCGCCTTCATCACGCAGCACGGCGCCCGATTGGCTTGTTGTTACAGCCTCAAGGGCGCGTTGTGTGAGCTTTGTCATTTTTATAAAGGGTCGGAGGTGGTGGACTTTTACCCCTACATTTACCCCTACAGTTTATTGAACTCGCATTGTATCTCTTGAAACCTTATGCAACTTGCATAATTTTTAAGTTATTGATTTTAAAAGATAATATGCGCAATAACTGTCCTATTTGAAATCTCGTGGAATCATCATTTTTCACATGGGGTGCATGGGGTCGGAAGTTCGAATCTTCTCGCCCCGACCATTAGATTCAAGGAGTTACGGCGAAAGCTGTATAGAAACCCAGTACTGTATATTATACGTTTGTATAATATCGGTGCTGGGTTTTTCCGTTTACATGACGTATGATTTTCGTTGCAGCATGCTGATGTCCGCTATCGGCCGGGCGAAAGCAGCCATCCAGCGTTGACAGTGGATGGCGGCTATTTGCGAAGGTCGGGCTTTAGTCAAGCCATGGTAATACCATAGGAATCTCGGAAACATCTGCAATCACTTCCTTGATGTAGATATCCGTGGTTTTGCCTGAAGTGTGCACCAAGCGCTTTTGAATGTCGCTGCGGTTCTCGCCTCGGCGCGCGGCATCGGTGGCCGCCAGGGCCCGGATATCGCGGAACACCACATCATCCTTCATTCCAATGCGCTCCTTTGCGCGATCCCACATCGAACTAAGGCCGGAGCGGGTGTAGGCGCCGCCTTTTTGCGTCGGGAACACGAACTGGCTGATCAGCCCATACTTGATTTTCAGTCCACGGGCGCGGGCGATCACTTCGGCAATCTCAGGCGTGACGACGATATCGACAGCTTTGCCGCTGGTTTTTTATGTCTTGCTTGGCTTGATCCTGATCCGCCCATCCTCGATCTGTTATTCTTTCAGCATGCGGATATCTATGCCGCGCGCCCAAAACAAGTAGGACATGTCGATGATGCAGGCGAACATGGGGCCGCTGGCCGTCGGAATGCTCAAACCCGTTCCCTTGCGTTCCTTGCTCATCATGCCGGCTTCTCTTATCGCCTGCACTTGCGCATGCGTGGCAAGTACCTCGCGCCGTCCGGTCTTGTAGCTGGACATATCGAGTTGATCAATAGGGTTGTCCTGGCGTATGCCCAGTTCCCCGATGATGAACTTGAACAGCCGGCTCATCAGTGCGGCGTACTTCTTCGCTGTGTTCGGCGTGCTTTTGAAGTTGTCGCGCAAGAAGCCGGCGCAGTCCTTGGTCGTCACCTGGGAAGCATGGAATTCTTCGAACTCGTCCGCGATCACGTCCAGGTAACGACGGTGGGCAGCAGCGCCCACGTGCTGGGCCTGGCTGCCGATATCAGCACGACCAAGCTGGCGGCCAAGGCGCTGGCCCTGCTGATCCGGCAAAGCGATATCGCCTTCGACCAGCTGATCTACGAAGGCACGTGGGTGCACATCGCCCTGTCGGCTGGCGCGCCGCGGCGCCAGGTCCTGACGGCCAAGTTTGCCGGCGGCGGCGTCAGCTACGTGGCGGGCATCGTATGAGCGCCCTGGGCACGCTGGCGGGCGCCGGCGTCAGCGGCATCTGGAAGGCGGCCGTCGTCGTGCTGGTCGCCGCGCTGCTGCTGGTCGCCAGCTCCACCGCGACCGACTGGTGGCTGGCCGCTGGCGACCGTGGCGCCGCGCGCGCGGCGCTGGTGCGGGAGCAGGGCGTCGGCGCAGCGCTGCGGGCCTCGATCAGCGAGCAAAACCGCGCCATCGATGGCATGGCCAAGGCAACCCTGGCGGCGCAGGAGCGCGGCGCGGCGGCGCAGGCGGCCGCCGCTGCCAAGGGCAAGAAGTACGATGCCGCCCTGACGCAAGTTGTTGGCGCGCGCGCCACGACCTGCGACGAGGCCATGCCGGCCGTTAGGCTGCTGGAGGGTGTGCAATGAAATGGACGCTTATATTGCTGCTGGCCGGCTGTGGCAGCGCGCCGCTGGCGCCGCAGCGGGTCGAAGTTCCCGTCCTCACACCATGCGTAAAGGAGGTGCCGCAGCGTCCGGCCTACGAATTCGATATGTTGCCGTCGATTGCAGCGGACGGCGAGATCGTCCTGGCGCTGGCACGGGACTGGCCACGCGGCCGGAAGTATGAGGCGGAACTGGAGGCCTTAATTGCGGGCTGCGTTTTAACTGAGGCAAAAGCAGAGCGCTGACTGCATGCGCAAGCCGGCCTTTTGTGCTATCTCTCCAGCACGGCGCGGCCGGATAGAGTAAATGCTGTC
The DNA here is from genome assembly GCF_059420905.1 of Janthinobacterium sp. GW821-FHT03C08. Lineage (NCBI taxonomy): Bacteria > Pseudomonadati > Pseudomonadota > Betaproteobacteria > Burkholderiales > Oxalobacteraceae > Janthinobacterium > Janthinobacterium sp. GW821-FHT03C08. The sequence continues at coordinate 23,153 of NZ_JBWKUP010000018.1, forward strand.
TAAGTTGATAACTTCGGTTCTTGGTATACACTTATTAGACGGAAGTTGGACGTTACAAGAGGAGTCTTACCATGAGGCATATCTCTACATTGGCCGTGATTGGTACTGTTCTGTTTATCACGGGAACAGCTGCATCTGCTGGGCCTGGGGGTGTTAAGGCCGGTCCGCATTTAGGAGCGCCGATCGCAACACCAACGCACACAAGTACATCAGCTTTGCCTACCCCTTCGCATTCCGGGCAGCCAAATCAAAGCTGCGGCAGTGCTGCCGCTCCCAATACACCGGGCAATTCAGCTTCTGCACCTGGGTCGGCTTTCAATCCAAATGGCCAGGCTGGAACAGTATATGCAGGACAGCAGCCTCAAAATTCGCGCAACCCTATGAGTGTGTCCCAGTATGATGTTGCCTGTTCGAAACAGCCATCTAAGTAAGGTGCAAGCGTAATGCCGATGCCGCACCGGTCGGGTTACGAGTTCGGAAAGCTGGCGTTGGCGGCACCAGACGGAGAAAAGGTAATGACGCTGGTGCTGGATTGGCCGCGTGGTCGGAAGTACGGGTAGCGCAGGAGGCTGTAATTGCGGGCTGCATTCCGCAAGAGGCTAAAACTGAGCGCTGAGCGGAATGCGCAAGCCCGCCTTTTGTGCAAGTGGTGGACCTGCCGCCCCGGCCGGGGCCAGTGGCGCCGAAGGAGGCGTTAGAGCCGATCCCACTCGGTCGTCGCTTCCAGGGGGTGCTGCACGATGCGCTTGTTCGGCGCGGCATCATAGTCCGTGTGCATCCTGGTGATAATGGTGTGCAACTTGCGGATCGCGTCGGCCGACAGGATGCGGTCCCGCATATTGTCGAGGTCATAGTCGGGGCTGACGATCTTGTCTATCTCGATCAACTCCATCGGATTGCCGTCGGCTATCGAGCAGAGCCCCCGTGGCTGTCGCCTATCTACTTCCGCCGCGTGTGAAAAATGCACACACCTGGCCGCGGGCGGGAATGTGCGAGTTGCACGATGGCAATAAAATGTATTTCAGACTGACCTTTTGCAATTTATTAAATTCCAATTGCAATATACGCATTACTTCTTGCAAAATAACGGGATTTATTTTATTCGGAACTGATATGAAAAATAAAGGCATTAAAAGAGGAGCCTTGATAACGTTTTGTGGGTTTTTAATTGCAGGATCAATGGTGCTGATGAGTTTTGAATCGAGAAATTATTTTTTTGATTTATTTGCAAAGCTTGGCTTTGTAGTGTTTTTTCTCGGAATGATTGTTTCTGTCTACGACTTCCTCAAAAGTAAGTAACTCATGGCTGTATCGATGATATGGAACCTTACGGCCGATGCGCGAAATTACGCCATATCACCAGATAATGTTGTTGATAGTGGGGGCATGCTCGAGCTACGCTAGACTACTGATATGGAATTGGAATGAATATTCTGGCGACTTGAAAACTGGAGTCTGCCAGTCATTTCAAGGGGCGATGAGCCACTGGCACGTCCGGCAGTGAGCATGGGATGGGAAGCTGCGAGAAAAACGGGGGCGAAAATGTATAATTTTTGCAGAAAAAACATCGCGACATGCGGGCTTGAATATCTGTCGGAAAGTACTGTCCATTATATGACTCACTCCCTATGGAGCGTCCATGCGGCTTACGGCTTGGTGTCGTCGTGTAGGGTGCATGGGGTCGGAAGTTCGAATCTTCTCGCCCCGACCAATAGAATCAAGGACTTAGGCCACTCTTCGGAGTGGCCTTTTTCTTTTCTCCGTCCCGTCACGTCTGCCGCGCGCCGGCAGTCGCCTGGCCGGCACCGCGTTCCATTCCCCGTTTCTTCCCGTCCATCCCCCGATTTTCGTCCTTCATCGCCGTAATCAACCTGGCAACATGGCTTTCGCCTATCATGTGCTGGCACGTGCACAATTATTATGTTTTCCCTTCATTCAACAACCATGAGGTGTCCATGATTCGCTATGCCCTGCCTGCCCTGTTGTTTGCCAGCGTACTGCCGGCCCATGCCCAAGCCCCAGTCAACGATACGCCGCTGATCGAGCGGGCGAAGATCTTTGGCAATCCCAGCAAGTCCGGCGGGCGCATCAGTCCGGACGGCAAGTGGCTGTCGTGGATCGCGCCGCGCGACGGCGTGCTCAATGTGTGGGTGGCGCCGTCCAGCGACCTGGCGCAGGCGCGTCCGCTGACGGAAGAAAAGGTACGGCCCATCCGCAGCAGCTTCTGGTCGCCCGATTCGACGACCTTGCTGTACATCCAGGACAAGGGCGGCGATGAAAATTTCCTGCTGTATGGCGTGAACGTGGCCACCGGCAAGCAGATCAATTACACGCCCTTCGAGAAGACCCGCGTGCGCGTGATCCAGATCAGCAGCAAGGTCAAGGACCGCATCTTGATCGGCATCAATAACCGTGATGCGCGCTGGCATGACGTCTACAGCCTGGACCTGGCCAGCGGCAAGCTGACCCTGGTGGAGCAGAACGACGGCTATGGCGGCTACCTGGCCGATGAACTGCTCAATCTGCGCATCGCCAGCAAGGCGCGGGCCGACGGCGGCATGCAGTATTTCCGCATCACGCACGGCAAGGTCGAGAGCACGCCGCTGGCGGAAGTGGGCCTGGAAGATTCGCAGACGACGGCGCCGCTGGCCTTTACGGTCGACGGCAAGACCCTGTACTGGACCGATTCGCGCGGCCGCAACACCTCGGCGCTGCTGGCGCAGGACGTGGCCAGCGGCAAGACCACGGTGGTGGCGCAAGACCCGCGCGCCGACATTGCCGATGCGCTGTACGACACGCGCACGGGCCGCGTGCAGGCCTATTCCGTCGATTACCTGCAGCAGGAATACCTGCCGCTGACGGACGAGCTGAAGGCCGACCTGGCCTTCCTGAAGCAACATACCAAGGGCCAGTTCAACGTGACGTCGCGCACGGAAGCGGACGACAAGTGGCTCGTCGGCGTCGACGCCGTCACGGCGCCCGCATCGAGCTGGCTGTATGACCGCAAGAGCAAGAAACTCACGCAGCTGTACGTCACGCGGCCGGAACTGGTCGGCGCGCCGCTGGTGCCCATGTATCCGCAGGAAATCAAGGCGCGCGATGGCCTGACCCTGGTGTCCTACCTGACCCTGCCGCAGGCATCGAAGGCGAATGCCAGCGGCCAGGCCACCCGCGCCGTGCCGATGGTGCTGCTGGTGCACGGCGGTCCCTGGGCGCGCGACACCTACGGCTACAACAGCTATCACCAGTGGCTGGCCAACCGCGGCTACGCCGTGCTGTCGGTGAACTACCGGGGCTCGACGGGTTTCGGTAAGCAATTCATCTCGGCCGGCGACCTGCAGTGGGGCCGCAAGATGCATGACGACCTGCTCGACGCGGTGCAATGGGCCGTGAAGAGCGGCGTGACGACGGCCGACAAGGTGGCCATCATGGGCGGCTCGTATGGCGGTTACGCCACCCTAGCCGGCATGGCGTTCACGCCCACTACCTTCGCCTGCGGCGTCGATATCGTCGGCCCGTCCAACCTGTTCACCTTGTTGCAAACCATCCCGCCCTACTGGGAAGCGGGCAAGCAGCAGTTCTACAAGCGCATGGGCGACCCGACTACGGAAGAGGGCAAGGCGCTGCTGAAGGAGCGCTCGCCGCTGAACTTTGCGCAGAACATCCAGCGCCCGCTGCTGATCGGCCAGGGCGCGAATGACCCGCGCGTGAACGTGGCCGAGTCGGACCAGGTCGTCGCGGCCATGGCGGCGAAGAATATTCCCGTCACCTACGTGCTGTTCCCCGACGAAGGCCATGGCTTTGCCCGGCCCGTCAACAATATCGCCTTCAATGCGGTGACGGAAAACTTCCTCGGCAAATGCCTCGATGGCCGCGCCGAACCGATCGGTGCCACCCTGAAGGCATCGACCGCGCAGGTCAAGCACGGCGCCGAGTTCGCCCCGGGACTGGCAGAGGCCATGCGCTAGAGGTGACGTTGCACGGGCTTGTACGGACTGGACCTGAGCCGTGAACCGGGGCTCGCCAGCAAAACCCGGATGCGGCCGTTATCTGTTGTGACGGAGCAGGCATGGCAGCAGGCCACGGCGGATCGCCGGACCGGGAAGCATTTCCGCTCCGGCGATTTTTTTGCCTGAAACCTACGTCAGCGTCAGGTGCGGGGCAGCGTCCAGCGCCGCCGCCACCTGCAGCAAGGTATCGCCAAAACCGCCCCGCGCCCGGGCCTGGCGGCGTGCGCTGGTGACGACGCGCGGGGCGGCGCTCCAGGCGATGTGCGCGCCGCTGGCCTGCAGCGCGGCCACCATGGCCACGTCTTCGCTGCAGGCCAGGGGCGCGAAGCCGCCGGCGCGCAGGTAGGCGCTGGCGCGCACGCCGAAATTGGCGCCGTGGACATGCCGGTGGCCGTCCGCGTCTGTGTACGTCTGCGCGAAATGCGCGCGCAGGACGCCGGCCCTGTCGCCGTGGGGCGACCAGTCGTCGACCGCCACCGTGCCGCAGACGGCATCGGCGTCCAGTGCCAGCTGGGTGCTCAGCCAGCCGGGCGAGACGCGCGTGTCGGCATCGGTGAAGGCCAGCCAGCGGGCGCCCCGCTGCAGCAGCAGCCGGGCGCCGGCGGCGCGCGCGGCGCCCACGTTGCGCGCCTCGATGGCGATGCAGTCGAGGCGCCAGCGCAGGTCCGCCTGCATGGCGTGCGCCAGCACGATGCGCTGCGACTGGTCGCGGCAGGCGTCGAGGACGATGACGATGCACACCGCTTCGCCCCGCAGCAGGGGGCAGGTGGCGGCGGCGCGCAGGGCGTCGAGGCAGGCGCCCAGGCAGGCTTCCTCGTCATGCACGGGCACCACCACGCCGATCATGCGAAGCCCTCGCGCTGCGCCACCGAGCGCGCGTCGTTCGACCAGATCCCCAGCAGGAAGTCAGTCTCCTCGTGGCGCAGCACGCGGTGCAGGCCGGGGGCATCCTGGAAGGCGGCATGCGCGCGCACGGTCGAGAGAATGCGCTGCGCGAACGGCGCGCGCCAGTGGCACAGGACGATGCTGCCGCCCTGCGCCAGGCTGGCGACGCAGTGCTCGACCACGCGGGCCAGCTCCTGCGGCGACAGGTAATATGCAAGCTCGCTGAGGACGACCAGGTCGAATTTTTCTGCGCCGGGCGCGATGCGCGGCCAGTCCTGCGGCAGCCGGTGCTGCGCGAGGCTGACATTGGCGTCGCATCCCGCGTCGAGCAGGCGCTGGCGCGCCAGCCGCAGCGCTTCGGCAGACAGGTCGGCGGCCAGCACGCGATCGCAGCGGCGCGCCAGTTCCACCGTCAGCTCGCCGTTGCCGCAGCCTGGTTCATACGCGTGGCGGTAGCGCCGCTGCGGCAGGCTGGCCAGCAGCAGGGCGCGCTTGCGCTCCTCGTACCAGCGCTGGCGCACCAGCCACGGATCGGCATCCTGGCAATACAGTTGCTCGAAATAGACGCCGCGCTGGTCGTCCGGGGTGGCCGCTGCGTTCATAAAAAATATACCTCCCAGGCGTGCAGCAGCCGCTGCAGGGCGTCGCCGGCCACGATGGCGGGATGGCCCGTCGACGGGTCGCCCTGCATCTGGCTGGCGAAGCAGCGCAAGGCGGCGCGCTTGCGCCGCAATCTGTCCGCCGACAGCGGCAGGCGGCGCGCGCGGTGCCACGGGATGCGGGCATCGCCCGGCGCGGCCCAGTGCCAGCCCCAGACGGGCATTTCCACCAGCGTGGCGCCGCTGGCCGAGCACGCCGAAGCGCAGGCCCAGCCGCACGCTTCATGGTCCGGGTGGCCGTCCAGGCGCCAGGTGGTCAGCACCCGGTCGCCGGGACGCAGCTGCGCGGCCAGGGTGGCGCTCAGCTCCGGGGTCATGCCGGCGACGCCGCCATCGGGCAGGCCCAGGCGCAGCCAGGCCGGCGGCGCCAGTCCCAGCGTTTGCAGCGCCCGCGCGGATTCCTGCGGACGCACGCGGCGCAGGCGCTCCCGCGGCCACAGCGGCGAGCCGGGATGGCTGGCGTCGCCGTCCGTGACGGCGACGAGCAGCAGCTCGCTGCCCTGTGCCGCCAGCAACTGCAGCAGGCCGCCGCAGGCGAGGATTTCATCGTCGGGATGGGGCGCGACGATGACGGCGCGCGTTCCCGGCGGCACCAGTTCGTCCGCGCCGATGAGGGGCACGTCGTGCATGCCGGCCCAGGCGCGCCAGACGTGGTCCGGCGTGCCGCTGCCTTCGATGGTGCGCGCATGCGCGTCGGGATGGGCGAACATGTCAGAGCGCCCAGGGATGGTCTTCGGCGCCGGCGACGATGCCGCCCAGCACGGCCTGGTCGCGTTCGGCATGGCTCTGCCGCAGGAACACGGGCAGGTCGGCCGCCAGGCGGGCGAAGCGCGCATCGCGGCATAGCGGACCGGCGCCCAGTGCGCGCGTGGCCAGGTGCAGCACCAGGGTGGCCGCGTCTTCCACTGCCAGGCGCAGGCGCAGGGCCAGGCCCATGGCATCGCGCTGCGGATGGCGGTCGATTTCTGCCGCGCCTTCGCGTAGCAGGGCGCCGGCGGCGCGCAGCGCGCAGTCGATCTGGCCCAGTTGCGCCAGGCGCACGGGATCGGGGGCGGCATGCTGGGCGCGCGCATGCAGGTGGCTGGCGATGGCGCAGGCGGCGCCATACCAGGCGGCCGCGATGCCGGCGCCGCCATGCCAGAAGCCGGGCCGCTCCAGGTAGGCGCCCGGCGCGCCGACGGGAAAGACGCGCGCGGCGGAAAACGTCACGTCGACGCTGGCGCAGGCCGCCATGCCCACCGCGTGCCAGCCTTCGTCCGTGACGTGCACGCCGGGCTGCGCCAAGGCCACGGAGGCCAGGCAAGCCTGGCCATCGTCATTCCAGCAGCTGATCAAGGCATGGCTGAGGCTACTGGCCCCGGAACACCAGGCCTTGCGGCCATCGAGCCGGTAGCGGCCGTCGGGCATCTGCTGCAGCTTCACGCGCGCGCCGGGCATTTCCGCGCACCAGACGCCCCAGCTGCTGCCGGCCGGCGCGCCGGGACCGTCGATTTCCGCCAGGATGGCCAGCGCGTCGGTATGGCCTTCGTACAGCTTGAGCAGGGAGAGGTCGATGGCGGCCACGGCGGCCAGCGCCTGCCAGCGCTGCAGGGTGGCGCCATGGCCGGGCAGCGGCAAGCGGTCCAGTCCCGCATCGAGCAGGCGCCGCAAGCCGGCGGCAGGGGAGAAATCATCCTCGTACGGCCGCAGCAGGGCGCTCAGGGCGAGGCTGGACGGCAGGGAAAAGGCGGTGGACGACATGGCAAGCTCCTGTTTTTTCAACAGGATAGCTTTCTACTTTTGCAATGTATGTTCGCTTCTGCACATTCGCGATGCAAGGATGGTGACTGCCGGGGACGCGAGAGGAGGCCGCAGGGCCGGGCTGTCCTGCGGCAGTGGCGGCGCTTACTGTTTTACATACAATGTGTCGGGCACGTAGTCGCTGCCGTTCCAGACGACGGTGTAGAGCTTGTTATTGCTCAACACCATGCCGCCGGCGACGGTGTATGCCTTGTGCATGCCATCGTCGTCGACGCAGGTGGAGCCGCCTTCATGGTCGGTGCACCATTGCTGTTGGTCATTATGTATCACGTATTCCACGCCAGGCCCCGCCACGTTGAAGGTGTAGGCGGGGATGGACAGGGTGAGCTTGTCGATGCGTACGCTGGCTGCGGCGTCGCTGCCGCTCAACTTGATCACGATGTCGGCCACGCCGTCCGGCACCGCGCCGATCTTCGCGCTCAGGGTTTCCGTGGCCAGCACGGGGCCGCTGCAGCCGGCCTTGAGGTAGGTCTCGGTGGTGGGCGTCAGTTCGAGGGCGCCGCTGCCATCGGCTTGCAGCGCGACGACCAGGACCTGGCGCTCATGACCGTCACATGGGGTTTGCCAGGTGCCCACATAGGCCGCCAGGGCGGGCGCGTTGCTGATCGTGCCTGCCATGGAATTGCGTGCTTCGCTGCCATCGCCGCCGCAGCCAGCCAGGAGTGCGCTGCCGGACGTCAACAATATTGCCACTGTTTTTTTCATGCCACATCCCTTTATGTCGGCAAGCATGCGTGCCGTAGGCGCGGGCCCAGTATAGAAGGAGGGATGGGGCGCAATTCTCACCGAATGTCTTCGCGGCTTGATTCTAATCAATATTTTTTTGGCATTGTCCGTATGCTGCCTTGCCGGCCATCGGAGCAGGGGCAGCCAGGCCGGCCGCGCCTGCGCCGGCCTGGCGTGGCATGCGCGCGGTCTAGAACTCTTCCCAGTCGTCGCCGGCCGGCGCCCTGGCCGGCGCGCGTTCGGCGGGGGCGGGCCTGGCGGCGGTCAGGCGCTTGCCGGCGGCGGGTGTTTTTACCGGCGGCACGCGCGGCGGCGCGGCGGGCGCCACTGGCGCCACCGCGGGCGCGGCCACCTGGCGCGCCTGTTCGCCCAGCTTGAATACGCTGACCACGTCGGCCAGGTGGCTGGCCTGGTCTTGCAGGCTTTCGGCGGCCGCCGCCGCTTCCTCGACGAGGGCGGCGTTTTGCTGCGTCACGCCATCCATCTGCGCCAGCGCCTGGTTGACCTGGGCGATACCGTCGCTTTGCTCGGTGGTGGCGACGCTGATGTCGGCCATGATGGCGGTGACCTTGCGCACGCTGTCGACCACCTGTTCCATGGTGGCGCCCGCTTCATCGACGAGCTTGCTGCCAGCGGCCACCTTGCCGACGGAATCGTCGATCAGCAGCTTGATTTCCTTGGCCGCCGCCGCCGAGCGCTGCGCCAGATTGCGCACTTCCGTCGCCACGACGGCGAAGCCGCGCCCCTGTTCGCCCGCGCGCGCCGCTTCCACGGCCGCGTTCAGGGCCAGGATATTCGTCTGGAAGGCGATGCCGTCGATGACGCTGATGATGTCGACGATCTTGTTCGACGAGTCATTGATCGAGGTCATGGTTTCGATCACCTTGCCCACCACTTCGCCGCTTTTCTGGGCCACGCTCGAGGCGGACGCTGCCAGCTGGTTCGCCTGGCGCGCATGGTCGGCGTTTTCCTTCACCGTGCCCGTCAGTTCTTCCACGGAGGCGGCCGTTTCTTCCAGGGAACTGGCTTGCTGTTCCGTGCGGGCCGACAGGTCGTTATTGCCTTGCGCAATTTCCGCGCTGGCACGGGCCACATTGTCGGCGCTGGCCTGCACTTGCAGCAGCACGGCGTGGATCTTTTCCACGAACTGGTTGAAGCCCTTGCCGATGACGGCCAGCTCGTCCGTGCCCTTGACTTCCAGCTTGACGCGCAGGTCCGCGTCGCCGCTGGACAGGTCCGTCATGGTGCGGCCCAGGGTGCGCAGGGGGCGCGTCAGCTGGTTGACGACGAGGATCAGGATGCCGGCCGTGGCCGCCGCGCACAGCAGGGCGACGATGAGGGTGTAGGTCATCAGCTCGCGCGCCGAGGCGGTGGCCACGCTTTTCGGGAAGTTCAGTTCCACGCTCCACGGCGCGATGTCAGGGTGGATCTGCAGCGGCTGCAGCAGGTGGATGTAGCCCTTGTCGTCCTCGTATTCATACGGCTGGCCCTGGCGCACCTTGTCCAGGCCGGCGGCCGGCACGTCGTCGGCCTTCTTGCCCAGGCGCTCGGGCACGGGGTGGCTGGCATACAGGCCGCCGTTCGAAATCAGGGCCAGCTTGCCGCCCTCGATGACTTTCAGGTCGGCGAGAATCTTCGCCAGGCGCGTGAGCATGAAGTCGGCGCTGGCCGTGCCCTTGAAGCTGCCGTCGATCATGATGGGCGCCACCAGCGAGGCCATCAGCACATTCTTGCCGTCGACGGGGTAGATGTACGGCTCCGTAAAATACGTCTTGCCCGTGCGCTTGGGCACGTCATACCAGTCGTTGGCGCCCGGTTTCGGGTCGAAGACGATGGGTTCGACCTGCAGCTTGCCGCCGGCGCCCCGCGTCCAGTAGGGCATGAAGCGGCCGCTGGCGTCGTAATTCGGCTTCTGGTTGGCGAATTCCGCATCCTTGCCGTCGAGCGCGTTCGGCTCCCACGTCACGGCCGAACCGAGCAAGTCTTCTGAGCTGGTCAGGGTGGCCTTCGTCAGTTCGTTGATCTGCTCGCGCTGCAGGGGCAGGTTCGCGCTTTTCGTGCCGCGCATGGCGCCGGCCAGGCTGGAGACGCTGGACAGGTTGCTGGCGATGCGCGCCTGCAGGGCGCCGGCCACTTCGCGCGCCGACGTGCGCGCCAGGTCCAGGGCGGCCGCCTCGGCGCTGGCGCTGCTCTTGTAGCCGATCACGGCGGCCGTGACGCCCAGGCTGAGGACGGCCAGCGCGGTGGCGGCGACGCAGATTTTACTGTTCAGTGAGAGTTGCATGATGCTGTTCCTTGGTAGGGAGGGATATCGGTGTCATGGGCGGCGCGGCTGGCGTGCTCAGAAAGTCTTGCTGACGGCCAGCACGAAGGTGGCCGCGGCCGGGTTCGAGATGTCGAACTTGCCGGCCGCATCCGGGATGCCCAGCGTGTAATGGTCGTAGGCGTCGGTGGCGCCCCAGGCGCGCGTCACGGCGCCGCTCAGGCTCCAGCCGCCGTCGAAGGTACGCGTGACGCCGGCCTTGGCGTCGTGCCAGTTCCACATGGCGTTGCCGGCGCCCGCCACGCGGCCATTGCCGGCGTGCAAGTTCAGGGTCCAGGCATGGCCCAGGTCGACATTCGCGCCCACGTCCAGGTAGCCCGTGCCGCGCGCATTGACGATGCCGAAGAAATCGCGCGTCACCGTGCGGTTGTACTTGGCGTACAGCATCTTGTAGCTGAGGCCCAGCGACAGTTCGCCATAGTCGTACTTGACGCCCGTGGCGCGGTAGACGGCGCCCGGATACTTGTAGTAATACGCCAGCACGCTGTAGCCCAACTCACCTACCGTGCCGCCGTAGCCGCCGTAGATATCCCACTCGACGGTGGCGTCCTGGATGTAGCGGTCGCTGACGGTGGAAGCCCAGGTGCCCAGCGACCAGCCGCTCGGGTGTGCGTAGTCGGCGCCCGCCTGCAGGGCGGGCTTGCCCCAGGTCTGGCGAAAGCCGCGCGAGATGTATTGCGAGGCGAGGGTGGCATTGGCGCTGACGGTGGCGGCGCCATCGCCGGATGGTGCCGTTTGCCCGTGCGCGGCCGGGGCGGCCAGCGCGGCGCAGCCCAGCAGGGTAATGAAAAGGGGGTACATGATCGCTCGCATGGCAGTCGGCTCCGTATTTGCTGGCAGCGGCTGTCGCAGCGCGCTGTCCTGGTGGTTGCAACGGCGGAAAGGACTTGGGTCAGGGCCGGAAGGTGATGGCGTCATGCACGCCGGGCGGCCGGCAGGCGGCCGCGAGAACATGCACACATTCTCACCAAACGTAACTGAAAGGATAGAGGCTGGGACTAGCGCAAGTCAACAAAGTTGCGACAAGGAAATTGTAAGTTGTTGTTTAGCTGCACTTTTTCATGCGCTTGTCACAATCGGCGGTGCGCCGCGGCATGCGGCCTGGCGCAAGGCGGCCAGCAGGCCGGGCAGGGCGGCGAGCAGGACGGCCAGGTTCGCTTCCTCCAGGTCCGCCTGCGCTTCCACGGCGCCCGAAGGCTGGCCCCAGACCACTTTGGCGTCCAGCCGGGCGCTGGCGTCGAGACCGGCAACGCTGACGATCAGGGCGACCTCTTCCGGCTGGTCGTCGGGAATATTGTCAAGCAGGCAGGAAATGCCGAAGTGGTACGCCAGGAAGGCATCGGCCGTGCCGCTGGAAAAGGCGAACACGGAGGCCAGCAGCTGCGGCGCGCCTGCGGTGAGTTGCGGCAGCGCCGCGCGGAACAGGGGCAGCAAGGCATTTTCCAGCTGGACGACCAGCGGGTGGGTATGGCTCAGGACGGTCATGGCAGGATGAAATCAATGGCGGCGCGCGATGGTAGCAGTTTTCGCCGCCGCCGTGGCCCGCCGCCGGCGCGGCTGCCATTGGTCCTACCAGTGGCTTCAGTCGTCGTGGGCCACACGCGCGCGCACGAAGTCGATATGGCTTTGCATGGCCGTGCGCGCTTCTTCCGGCTGCTGTGCGCAGATGGCCTCGCACAGGGTGCGGTGCTGCGACAGCAACTGCTGCGAGGTGGCGTCGTCCTGCTGGCGCAAGCCCGTGCCGTTGAGCGTGATGTGTTCGCGCAGCATGCCGATGATACTGGTGTGCAAGTGCAAGAACATGGTGTTGTGCGACGCCTGTGCGATGGTTTCATGCAGGCGCGCATCGGCCAGCGCCTCGCCGTGCTTGTCGTCGTCCGCGCGCGTGCGCTCCAGTTCCACCAGCAGATCCATGATGTGCGTTCGCTCGCCCGGGCTGGCCCGCTGCGCGGCAAAGTAGGCCGTCGCCCCTTCCAGCACGCGGCGAAATTCCAGGATGTCGTCGCGCAGGGCGGGGTGGTCTGCCACCAGCTGGCTCCACGGCGAAGCCATGCCCGTACGCAATTGATCCGTGACAAACACGCCGGCCCCGCGCCGGCTGCGCACGAGGCCGCGCGCCGCCAGGCGCTGCACCGCTTCGCGCACGGTATTGCGCGAGACCCCGTATTGCTGCGCCAGCAGGCGCTCGGCCGGCAATTGCGCGCCCGCCGGCAAGCTGCCGTCCAGCAGGGCCGTTTCCAGCCTGCGCATCACCGTCTCGACCCTGCCCCGCGTCTGCATGCCTGTCGCCATCGTCTCGCCTGTTGTTTTAAAGTGGTCCGAGCAATTTGAAGTGATTCCCGGAAGCTGGAATTATGCGTGAACCAGTCATTCTTAACAACACACAGCGGCGCCGCAGCAGCACGCAGAGCGCCGGGAGACACCGTCATGCAGCCAGACCCGCGCCAGCCACGTCACATACCACGCCGCTATCCGCCCGCACCGCTCCAGGTGTACCTGTTCGCCACCTGCCTGGTCGACCTGTTCGTGCCGCAGGCGGGGCTCGATGCCGTGCGCCTGCTGGAACGGGAAGGCTTGCTGGTGCATTATCCGCGCGGCCAGAGCTGCTGCGGCCAGCCCGCCTACAGCAGCGGCAATCCCGAGCAGGCGCGCGCCGTGGCCCGCGCCCAGCTCGACCTGTTTGCGCAGCCCTGGCCCGTCATCGTGCCGTCCGGCTCCTGCGCCGGCATGATGCGCCACCACTGGCCGCAGCTGTTCCAGGATGACCCGGTGGCCGGCCCCAAGGCGGTCGAGTTGGCCGAACGCGTGTATGAGCTGAGCGAATTTCTCGTTTGCGTGCTGAAGCTCGACCTGGCCGCCATGGCCGCTTCCGCCCAGGCGGATGAAAGCGTGGTGCTGCATACCTCGTGCGGCGCGCGCCGCGAAATGGGCACGCGGGTGCACGGCGTGGCCCTGGTCGACGCCTTGCCTGGCGTGACGCGCATCGAGCATCAGCGCGAATCGGAATGCTGCGGCTTCGGCGGCACGTTCTCACTGAAACACCCGGATATTTCCGGCGCCATGGTCAGCGACAAGATCGCCTCGGCCTGCGCCACGGGCTGCGACCGGCTCGTCTCGGCCGACTGCGGCTGCCTGCTCAATATCGGCCACGCCGCCCGGCACCAGGGCGCGCCGCTGCCCGTCGAGCACCTGGCCAGCTTCCTGTGGCGCCGCACGGGAGGTGCGCCATGAGTACGACATTGACTGCCCGCGAACGCATGCTGGGACGCCTGCGCGCAGCAAAGCCCTCCGCCCCCGAAGCGGTGGAGTTCATCGATACGGCCATCGACAACCATTACCAGGCCCGTCGCGCCGCCGCGCCGCTGCCGGCGCGCGCCAGGATAGCGGCCATGCAGGCAGCCCTGCGCGCGGCGCATGCGGAAGTCGATTGCGTGAGCAGTGACGCCTGGCCCGCCCTGCTGGCGCAGCGCCTCGGCGCGCACGGCGTGCACCGCCTGCTGGTGGATACTGCCAGCGCCGAAGGGCGCGCCTTGCGCGCCGCCTTGCCGCAGGGCGTGTCAGCGCTGTCTTTTGAGCGTCCGCTGGCGCAGTGGAAGGGGGAATTGTTCGACACCGTCGACGCGGGGTTGACCGTCGCGCGTTCCGGCATCGCCGCCACCGGCACCCTCGTCATCGCGCCCGACGCGGCAGCGCCGCGCACGGTGTCGCTGGCGCCGCCCCTGCACGTCTGTCTCGTGTATGCGAGCAGCCTGCACGTGGACTTGCACGCGGCGGCGCGCGCCGAGCGCTGGGCCGATGGCATGCCATCGAATCTGGTGCTGGTGTCGGGTCCCTCGAAAACCTCGGACATCCAGCAAACCCTGGCCTATGGCGCGCACGGCCCGCGCTGGCTGTGGGTGCTGATCGTTGATGATTTGACTGCCCAGGAAGGAGGCCAGCCATGAACGCCAAGCCCTTGCAATTCGTCAAGCCGGCCGACTTCCATGCGCGCGCCCGCGCCGCGCTGGACGACCCGAAGCTGCGCCAGAGCTTTCGCGGCGCCATGGATTTTTTGCAGGACAAGCGCACGGCGCAATTCTCCGACGGCGACGAGCTGGAGCGCCTGCGCGACATCGGCGAGGCCGTGCGCCGGCACGCGCTGGCGCGCCTGCCCGATCTGCTGGTGCAGCTGGAAGAGCGGCTGACGGCGGCCGGCGTGCAGGTGCACTGGGCCGAGGATGGCGAGCAGGCCAACGCCATCATCCACGCCATCGCACAGCGCAATCAGGCGACGCGCTGCATCAAGGGCAAGTCGATGGCCAGCGAGGAAATCGAGCTCAATCACTACCTGGAAGCGCGCGGCATGACTTGCCTGGAGTCGGACATGGGCGAATACATCGTCCAGCTGGCAGGCGAAAAGCCGTCGCACATCGTCATGCCGGCCATTCACAAGACCAAGGCGGACATCGCCGGCCTGTTCGCCGAGCACATCCCCGACGCGCCCTACACGGAAGACGTCGATAGCCTGATCCAGACGGGCCGGCGCGCCCTGCGCCAGGCCTTCGTCGAGGCGGACATCGGCCTGTCCGGCGTGAACTTCGCGGCGGCCGACACGGGCACCCTGTGGCTGGTGGAAAACGAGGGCAATGGCCGGCTGACGACGTCCGTGCCGGAGGTGCACATCGCCATCATGGGCATGGAAAAAGTGGTCGCCAAGCTGGAACACATCGTGCCGCTGGCCAGCCTCTTGACGCGCTCCGCCACCGGGCAAGCCATCACCACGTATTTCAACCTGATTTCCGGCCCGCGCCGGGCGGGTGAGCTCGATGGGCCGCGCGAAGTGCACCTGGTGCTGCTCGATAACGGCCGCAGCCAGGCCTACGCGGACGAACAACTGCGCGCCACCCTGCAATGCATACGCTGCGGCGCCTGCATGAACCACTGCCCCGTCTACACGCGCATCGGCGGTCACGCCTATGGCACCACGTATCCGGGGCCGATCGGCAAGATCATCTCGCCCCATTTGCTGGGGCTGGACGCGACGGCGGACCTGGCCACGGCGTCCAGCCTGTGCGGCGCCTGCGGCGAAGTGTGCCCCGTGCGCATCCCGATACCGCAATTGCTGGTGCGCCTGCGCACGGAAGCGAACCGCAATCCGGCAGAGCAGGTGGCGCATCCGCTGCGCGGGCAGGGCGCCAAATTCAGCCGGGGCGAAAGCCTGATCTGGCGCTTCTGGAGCGGCGCCTTCGCGCGCCCCGTCAGCTACCGTTTGTTCCGCTGGGCCGCCACGCGGCTGCGCAGGCTCACGCCTGGCCAGCAGCTGGGCTGGACGCAGCACCGCGAGCCTTTAAAACCGGCGCCGCACAGCCTGGCCGACCTGCTCGATGCAAGGGGGCAGGCGGAATAGCCAGGCCCCGCAAGCCCGTAAAAAACACGCTGCACACAATTACATCAAAAGCCGTTTTTTCACTCAACCCGCATCCACCGGAGGAGACCCGACATGCACACCTGGACCCAACTTTACACCCCGCTCGGCAGCCTGTGGCTGTCGTCGCTGGCGGCAGCCGTTCCCATCATTTTCTTCTTCATCGCCCTGGCGGCGCTGCGCATCAAGGGCCACGTGGCGGCCGCCGTCACCCTGGCGCTGGCACTGGCCGTGGCCATCTTCGCTTACGGCATGCCCGTGCCGCAGGCGCTGGCGGCGGCCGGCTACGGTTTTGCGTATGGCTTGTGGCCCATCGCCTGGATCATCGTCACGGCCGTCTTCCTGTATAAAATCGTCGTCAAGACGGGGCAGATCGAGATCATCCGTGCCTCCGTGCTGTCGGTGACGGATGACCAGCGCCTGCAGGTGCTGCTGATCGGCTTTGCCTTCGGCGCCTTCCTGGAAGGGGCGGCCGGCTTCGGCGCGCCCGTGGCCATCACCTCGGCGCTGCTGGTGGGCCTGGGATTCAACCCCCTGTATGCGGCGGGCCTGTGCCTGATCGCCAATACGGCGCCCGTGGCTTTTGGCGCCATGGGCATCCCCATCATCGTGGCGGGGCAGGTGACGGGCATCGACCCCTTCCTGATCGGCGCCATGGCGGGCCGCCAGCTGCCCCTGCTGTCGCTGCTGGTGCCGTTCTGGCTGGTGTTCATGATGGATGGCTTGCGCGGCGTGCGCGAAGTGTGGCCGGCCGCCCTGGTGACGGGTTTCAGTTTTGCCGTGACCCAGTACTTCACGTCGAACCATATCGGCCCCGAACTGCCGGACATCACCTCGGCCCTCGTCAGCCTGGTGTCGCTGACCCTGTTCCTGAAGGTGTGGCAGCCGAAGAACGCGAAAGTGGCCCATGCCGTCGGCGGCGGCACGGCCGCGCTGTCCGGTTTTGGCGGCGCGGGCGGTGCCTCGGACCTGCGCGGCGCCGGCAACCGCGCCGCCTCGCCCTACACGACGGCGCAGACCATGCGCGCCTGGGCGCCGTTCGGCCTGCTGACGGCCATCGTCACCGTGTGGAGCCTGCCCGGCTTCAAGGCCCTGTTTGCGGCCGGCGGCGCCTTGTCTGGCCTGGTGATCAAGATCCACGTGCCCTACCTTGACCAGCTGGTGATGAAGACCATGCCCATCGTGGCCGCGCCGAAGGCATATGAGGCCGTGTTCAAGCTCGATCTGCTGTCGGCCGTGGGCACGGCGATCCTGCTGACGGCCGTGCTGTCGATGCTAATGCTGCGCATGAAGCCGCGCGATGGCGCCAGGGCCTTCGTGGAAACCATGGTGGAATTGCGCCGCCCCGTGCTGTCGATCGGCCTCGTGCTGGCGTTTGCCTTCGTGGCCAATTACTCGGGCATGTCGTCCACGCTGGCCCTGCTGCTGGCCGGCAGCGGCGCCGCCTTCCCCTTCTTCTCGCCCTTCCTCGGCTGGCTGGGCGTCTTCCTGACGGGCTCCGACACGTCCTCGAACGCCCTGTTCTGCTCCTTGCAAAACACGACGGCGCACCAGATCGGCGTGTCCGACACCTTGCTGGTGGCGGCCAATACGACGGGCGGCGTGACGGCGAAGATGATCTCGCCCCAGTCGATCGCCGTCGCGTGTGCCGCGACTGGCCTGGTGGGCAAGGAATCGGACCTGTTCCGCTTTACCCTGAAGCACAGCCTGCTGTTTGCCATCATCATCGGCGTGATCACCATGCTGCAGGCGTACGTGTTGACGGGCATGATTCCGCGTTGAGGCCAGTGCGTAGAAGTACGTAGTAAAACTAGATGATTTTCCAGTAAAACGTGCAGAAGGTCATGAAAATGACCTGACGCACTGCAGCATGCCGAGGATGGCCTGGCGCAATGCCGGGTCGGCGGCGATGCCTTCCGCATCGAGTCCCGACCCCAGCAGGGGCAGGCTGATGCAGGCATCGTCGATGAGGCGCGCCGACATGGTGCCGACCGTTTCGCGCAGGGCCGCCTGCGCATGCGTGGCGCGCGGCGAGGCGTTCAGCAGCACCAGCGGCTTGTCGATAAACGATTCATTTCCCACCATCCAGTCCAGCGCATTCTTCATGGGGCCGCTCACGCCGTGCGCGTATTCGGGACTGGCCAGCATCAGCACGTCGGCCGCCAGGATGGCGTCGCGCAGGCCCGTCACGGACGGCAGGCTGTCGGCGTCGAGGTCGGGATTGAATAGCGGCAGGTCGCCGAGCCCCTGATAAATGCGGATGTCGAATGACGCCGGGGCAAGCTTGGCGATGGCGCGCAGCAGGGCGGTGTTCAGGGAGGCGGCGCGCAGGCTGCCGGCGATGGCGAGGATGGAGAGAAGTGTGTGCATCCCGCCTGTATAGCCCATCCCGTGCTCAAGCGCAAGGCGAGCAGGATGGCGCTATCGGTGTTGCGACAGCCGATGAGGGGCTACGATGAGTGGCCGGGTATGGCGGCACTCTTAACGGCTCAGGCCGCTCATCCAGCTCGGTTGCGGGTTGGCGCGGGCCAGTTCGCGCATGCGGTATTCCAGGTCGTAGCGGTCGGTCGATTCGGCCAGGTAGGCTTCTTCGTAAGCGCGTTCGCGATGGTCGCTGTTTTGCGCCAGCCATGTGCCGAGGCGTTTCGCGGCGTGCACGAGGGTGGCGACGATATTGTTGTTTTGCGTGGTGTGATAGGTAAATGCGGTAGACATGGCAAACTCCTGTGAGTGGCGTGCCGCGATGTGCTGCACTGCAACATAAGTATACCAATCCTAAGATATAAGACTACTTTTGATTTCAAATGTCAGCTATTCATTTTTGAAATAACAGGCGCGAAAGCTGCGCATTGCGGGGCTTTCGGGCATAATGCGGGCGCAGTATCGTAGTTTTACTACAAGACGTTTTTGCCAGGATGTTGTTTTCAGACGCGGCCCGCAGACGTGCTGCGCGCAAAAACTACGTTCCGGCAAGAAATGCCCGGCCGTGCGCCTGCCGCGCGAGGATGGCGCCATGCCTGCTGCGGATTATTGATGGCAGTCATAGCCTGCGCTGATGTCTGGCGTAGGTGCTGGCGCGTTCCGGTGCAGCCTTGATGGCAGCGCTGCCTGCCTGGCAAGACAAAACTTGGATTTGAAAAATGGAGAAGGTATGGAATACGTAAAGCAAGGCCAGGGCGCACAGTTCGCACGGGCCGGCACGCAAAACAATACGGGCGCCCTGATCATTGTCACGGTGCTGTTTTTCATGTGGGGGTTATTGACCTCGCTCAATGATGTGCTGATTCCCCATCTGCGCTCGATCTACACCCTGACCTACGTCCAGGCGATGCTGGTGCAGTTCTGCTTCTTTGGCGCCTACGCCATCGTTTCCCTGCCGGCCGGCATGCTGATCAAGCGCATCGGCTACCAGCGCGGCGTCGTCGCGGGCCTGCTGATCGCCGCCGCCGGCTGCGCCATGTTCTATCCCGCCTCCACGGGCAGCTACGCGCTGTTCCTGCTGTCCTTCTTCATCCTCGCGGCCGGCATCACCGTGCTGCAGGTGGCCGCCAATCCCTATGTGACGGAACTGGGCGACCCGCAGACGGCGTCGAGCCGTTTGACCCTGACGCAGGCGTTCAATGCGCTGGGCACCACCGTGGCGCCGGCGCTGGGCGGCATGCTGATCCTGTCTGGCACCGTGCTGACGGTGCAGCAGTTCGACCTGCTGCCGGCCGCCGAGCAGCTGGCCTACCGCGCCAAGGAGGCGGCCGCCGTGCAGGGCCCGTACCTGGCGCTGGCCGCCACCCTGGTGATCCTGGCCGTGCTGTTCGCGCTGGCCAAGCTGCCGAAGATTTCGCATGCCGACGATGCTGCGGCCCTGGCGCAGGATGGCCACAAGGTGTCGATCTGGTCGCACCGCCACCTGGTGCTGGGCGCGCTGGCCATCTTCCTGTACGTGGGCGGTGAAGTGAGCATCGGCAGCTTCCTGATCAACTTCATGGGCGAGAGCCATATCGCGGGCCTCAGCCACGCCGACGCCGCCTATTTCGTCAGCTACTACTGGGGTGGCGCCATGCTGGGCCGTTTCGTCGGTTTTGGCGTGATGCGCTATGTCAGCCCGGGCAAGACCCTGGCCTTCAACGCCGCCGTCGTCATCGCGCTGATCCTCGTCGCCGTCTTCTCCAGCGGGCACACGGCCATGTGGGCATTGATCGCTGTCGGCCTGTTCAACTCCATCATGTTCCCGACCATCTTCAGCATGGCGCTGAACAAGCTGGGCGCGCAAACGGGGCAGGGTTCGGGCATCCTGTGCATGGCCATCGTGGGCGGCGCCATCGTGCCGTTCATCCAGGGCTTCCTGGCCGACCACATCAACTTGCAGCTGTCCTTCCTCGTGCCGGCCCTGTGCTACACGTTCATCCTGTACTTCGGCTGGAAATACGCCAGCATGTACAACGGCGACGCCAAGTAAGCCGCGCTGCCGTGATCAAGCAAAAGGGTGGCCTCGGCCACCCTTTTTTTGCGTCAGTGCGCGAACGGCGTGCCCAGCACGTCCTGGCACACCTCGAGCCAGGCGCGCGCCGCATGCGACAGATAGCGCCCGCTCCAGATGTGCGCCACCTGCCACGCCACCTCCGGCTCGACGATGCGCACCGTCTCCAGGGGTTCGCCAGCCAGGCGGTGGATGAACGGCTCGGGCAGCAGGGCCACGCCCAGGCCCGCCGAGGCCATCGCCACCAGCCAGTCCCATTGTCCGCTCTGCGCGGCGATCGTCGGCGTGAAGCCGGCCTGCGCGAAATGCTGGCGCAGGCTGCGCGTGAGGGCAAACTCGTCTTTCAGCAGCACCAGCGGCAGCTCGGCCAGCGCCCTGAAGGGCAGGGTCTTACGGTTTTTCTGGAACGTGCCCGGCTCGGCCAGCGCCCAGATCGGGTAGCTGGCGACGGCCACCGTCACGAGATCGAGCTCCGGGTCGGCGGGCAGCACCGTCATGCCGATTTCCAGCTCGCCCCCCGCCACCTTGCGCTCGATCTGCTGGCCCGTGTCTTCCTGCAGGGTCAGGCTGATGTGCGGGTGGCGCGCGCGGAAGGCCTTCAACACGGGCGTAAACAGCACATTGATCATGGGCGGGATGCCCACCGTCAGGCTGCCGCGCTGCAAGGCCTGGGTATCGCGCACTTCCAGCGTCAGCTGGCGCATATTGGCCAGCATTTCCTGGCCGTGCTGGTAGACGATGCGGCCAGTGTCCGTCAGGGTCAGCTTGCGCCCGTCGCGCACGAGTAGCTGCGCGCCCACCTCGTCTTCCAGCTGGCGCACCATCTTGCTGATGGTGGACTGGGTCAGGTGCAGCGATTCGGCCGCCTGCGTAAAGCTCGACAGGCGCACGGTTTCCACGAAATAGCGCAGGGAACGGATATCCAAGATGGGTGCTCGGCATTGGCAAAACATGAAAATATCGACTGGATGTAGCGAAATTAATTCATGCCATGCATATAGCCGGGATTTTATACTGAATCCACTTATGGGGCTGGTGTATGACAGCCATCCAGTTTGAGAATATTAAGAAGATCAGGAGCATCACGATGTACGAGGACCGTATCCGCCACCCAGGCTTGCTGAATAAAATCATGAGCGCCGATGAGGCCGCCAAATTGTTCCACAACGGCATGCGCGTCGGCATGAGCGGCTTTACCCGTGCCGGCGACGCCAAGGCCCTGCCGCGCGCGCTGGCCGAGCGCGCCCTGCAAGACCCGTTGAGCCTGACCCTGATCACGGGCGCCTCGCTGGGCAATGGCAGCGACGGCCTGATGGCCGAGGCGGGCGTGCTGGCGCGCCGCATGCCCTTCCAGGTCGACCCTGTGCTGCGCGGCAAGATCAATAACGGTGAAGTCATGTTCATCGACCAGCATCTGTCGGAAACGGCCGAGCAGTTGCGCTCGGGCAACCTGGCTGCCGTCGACATCGCCGTCATCGAAGCGACGGCCATCACGGCCGCGGGCGCCATCATCCCGACCATGTCGGTGGGCAATTCCGCCGCCTTTGCCCAGCAGGCCACGCAAGTCATCATCGAAATCAACCTGTCCACGCCGCTGGCGCTGGAAGGCTTGCACGACATTTATATTCCACAAACCCTGCCGGGCCGGGAACCGATTCCCCTCACGCGCGTCGACCAGCGCCTGGGCAGCACGGCCATCGCCATCGACCCGGCCCGCATCGCCGCCATCGTCATCACGGACAGCCCCGACAGCCCGTCGAACGCCCTGCCGCCCGATGCGGAAACGCAGGCCATCGCCGGCCACGTGATCGCCTTCCTGGAAGGCGAAGTGGCGGCCGGGCGCATGGGGCCGGAATTGCTGCCCTTGCAGGCAGGCATCGGCACCATCGCCAATGCCGTGCTGCACGGCCTGATCGGCTCGCCTTTCCGCAACATGACCATGTATTCGGAAGTGCTGCAGGACAGCGCCATCGAGCTGCTCGATTCGGGCCAGCTGGCATTTGCCTCGGCTTCGTCGATCACCCTGTCGGCCCCCGTGCACCAGAAGCTGATGGAGAATATCGACCACTACCGCTCGAAGATCGTGCTGCGCCCGCAAGAGATCAGCAACCACCCGGAAATCGTGCGCCGCCTGGGCATCATCGCCCTGAACACGGCGCTCGAGTTCGATATCTACGGCAACGTCAATTCCACGCACGTGTGCGGCACGCACATGATGAACGGCATCGGCGGCTCGGGCGATTTCGCGCGCAATGGGCAAGTGTCGATGTTCGTGTCGAAATCGGCGGCCAAGGGCGGGCGCATTTCCAGCGTCGTGCCGATGGTGTCGCATGTGGACCATACGGAGCACGACGTCGACGTGCTGGTGACGGAATGGGGTTATGCGGACTTGCGCGGACTGGCGCCGCGCGAGCGGGCGCCCTTGATCATCGAGCGCTGCACCCATCCCGATTACCGCGATCAATTGCGCGCGTATTATGATGCGGCATGCCAGCGCGGCGGGCACACGCCGCACATCCTGCAAGAGGCGCTGGCGTGGCATACGCGCTACCAGGAAACGCAGAGCATGCTGGCAGCGCAGTAAGCTCGCGTCAGCGCACAACACAGGGCAGGGCGGTGCAGCACCGCGCCTGCCTTTTTCCATGACTTAATACATGTGCAGCGCCTTGGCGCCCAAGCCCAGCAGGGCAAACGTGGTGGTGGCCTGGATGCCCATGAACCACAGGAAGTGGGTATGCATGTGCTTGCGGATGTCGCCCAGTTCCGTGCGCAGGGCATGGCAGTCGCCGCGCAGGTCGCCGCGAAATTGCGTCAGGTCGGCGCGCAGCAGCTGCGATTCGTCGCGCAACTCCGTGCGCACGTTGTCGAGGCCATCGCCAAGACGCTGTTCGAGCGTCTTGAACCATTGCCGGTCATGTTCCCGGTCCGTTTCCAGTTTTGTCAGCCGCGCTTCCATACGGACAGCATTGTGCGCGCTTTGCTGTTTGTCAAGCCGGTCCGTGGCATAGGCTTCGTTCATTTCACGCTCCTTCGCGCCAGCCGTGCTGCACCAGCGCAGGCGGCTTGACTCCACTGTCCGCCTTTTTCGCCAGCGCGGTTTGTGCTGGATCAAACGTCAGGAAGCGGCAGCAAAACGCAGGCGGATGCCTGCCGTGACGACGGCCAGCAAGTCGTCGATGTGCTGCTGCATTTCCGGGTGCGGCGTCCACGGATCGCCCGCATCCATGACGATGCGCAGCGACACGAGGCCGTGCAGCGATTGCCAGAAAATCTGCGTCATCGCATGCAGGGACGCCTCGTCCTGGCGCACCTGGCCTGCCTGCGCCAGCTCGCCGAACAGGTGCAGGGCGTAGGCATACGGGTCTTGCTCGATATTGCCGTGCTCGACTTCGACGGCGTCGATTTCCGCGTGCGGGCGCAACTCCATGAAGATCAGCGAGTATTCGTCGGGGTGCTGGAAGCCGTACTCGATGTAGGCGCGTCCGACGAGGCTGATGCGTTCCCACGGCTCGGTGCTGCCGGCGCAGGCATCGCGCATGGCGCGTACCAGTTCCAGCAAGTCCTTGTCCATGGCCTGGGCGATCAGCGTGGCCTTGTCGCGGAACAGCGCGTACACGACGGTGGTGGAAAAACCGGCCGCTTCGGCCACCTTGCGGATGGAGACGGCGCGCGCGCCGCCCTTCTTGATGAGATCCTTGACGACGTCGATGATGTGCTCGCGCCGCGCCTGAGCCTCGCGTAACTTTCTTTCCTGAATATTAGTTAACTTCTTGTCCACGACTCTTTCCTGGCGACTCTATGAAAGCAAGAATTATAGGGCTGCCGTGCATTGCCAATGTGTCTGGCATTGTTACAAATCAGATTTTTGTCCGGTAGATGCGACAGCTGGCCGATTTTTCGCGCTTTTGCCCGGTGCTTTGCCATCGATGCCCCGGATTGGTGCACAAATCTGGCTGCCAGGCTTTGCGAACGGGGCCAAAGGGCGGAAAATAGCGGGATAGCTTACACTGCGTTTAGCGCAACGGCGCTCGCCCACGAGGCGGCGCCGGAACACTTACCTAGGACGGGATCAATACATGACCATTAAAATCAGCCAGAACTTCGACTCGGGCGCCATCGATGTGGTGAGCGCCGCCAGTGCCGGCGCCATCGACCTGAACTTGCGCAAGGACAGCCACGCCGACATCCACCAGTGGTTCCACTTCCGCCTGCAGGGCGCCCGTGGCCAGGCGTGCACCATGCGCTTCCTGAACGCCGGCCAGGCCACCTATCCGGCCGGCTATGAAGGCTACCAGGCCGTGGCCAGCTACGACAGCGAAAACTGGTTCCGCGTGCCGACATCGTTCGATGGCCAGGTCATGACGATCTCGCACACGCCGGAACTCGATAGCGTCTACTACGCCTATTTCGAGCCGTATTCGTGGGAACGCCACCTGCGCCTGCTGGGCGAAGTGGCCGAGCATCCGCTGGCGCGCGTCTCCGACCTGGGCAGCACGGTCGATGGCCGCGACATGAACATGGTCACCATCGGCAACCCGCAGGCGGAAAAGAAGATCTGGATCATCGCGCGCCAGCATCCGGGCGAATCGATGGCCGAATGGTTCGTCGAAGGATTGATCGACTCCCTGCTGGACGACGCCAACCCGATCGCGCGCAAGCTGCTGCAGCGCGCCGTGTTCCACATCGTGCCGAACATGAACCCGGACGGCTCCATCCGCGGCAACCTGCGCACGAATGCGGCCGGTGCCAACCTGAACCGCGAATGGATGACGCCAACGCTGGCGTCCAGCCCGGAAGTGCTGTGCGTGAAAAACAAGATCCACGAAACGGGCGTCGACATGTTCTTCGACATCCACGGCGATGAAGCGCTGCCGTACAACTTTGTGGCCGGCAACGAAATGCTGGAAAACTTTACGCCAGAGCAAGCGGCGCACCAGAAGGCCTTCATCGAGCGCTACAAGCAGGCCAGCCCCGATTTCCAGGACAAGTTCGGCTATGCGGCCAGCAAGTACAAGTCGGACATGCTGACCCTGGCGTCGAAATACATCGGCCACCACTTCGGCTGCCTGGCGCTGACCCTGGAAATGCCGTTCAAGGAAAACGCGGACTTGCCGGATCCGGCCGTCGGCTGGAACGGCGCGCGCAGCGCGGCCCTGGGTGCGGCCATGCTGCAGCCTATCCTGCTGTCGCTGGACTGATCGGCGTTGTTCATGGGTATCGAGATCGAGCGTAAATTCCTGCTGGCCGGCGACGCCTGGCGCGGCCTGGGGCAGGCGGTGCTGCTGCGCCAGGGCTATCTGTCGTCGGCGCGCGAGCGCGTGGTGCGCGTGCGCATCGAAGGCGAACAGGCGATGCTGACCATCAAGGGCGCCAACGTGGGCGCCTCGCGCGGCGAGTGGGAGTATCCGATCCCGCTGGCCGATGCCGTCGAGTTGCTCGATGGCCTGTGCGAACAGCCGCTGATCGAAAAATACCGCCACCGCATCGAACACGCGGGCATGGTGTGGGAAGTCGACGAGTTCCTGGGCGCCAACGCAGGCTTGATCGTGGCCGAGATCGAACTGGCGTCGGAAGACCAGCCATTCGAGAAGCCGGAATGGATAGGCGCGGAAGTGTCGGGCGACGCCCGTTACTACAACGCGAATCTGATCCGCCACCCGTTCTCGCAGTGGTGATGGTGTTTTAAATGGCGTTGCAATGAAAAAGGCGGAACCAAAGGTTCCGCCTTTTTTACGTCTGCACGATTTAGTGGAAGTGCTCGGTGCCTTGCGGCGTATCTTCCGGCATTTCCGCATGCGCCAGCTCGCCGACGGGATCGGCAAACAGGGGCGCGCCGCAGTCGTCGCAGTATTCGCCGACGAAGCGTTCCGCATGGCGCTTGATCTGCGTCACGCCGGCCGCGTTCAGGTGCTCGATAATCTCATCGACGGGCGTCTTCTGCTTGTCCAGCGCGGCGATGCCGACCTGGATCAGGCCTTCGATCGGCGTGCCATCCTCGTCTTCCTGGCCGTACAAAGGCCAGACGATGCCGTAGATCACGTCCGGCGCCTGGCGCAGGGTGAAGGCGATGCGGTATTCGTCCACCTGGCCGTCGGCCGCTTCCTCGCCGAAGCCGGCGATCACGGCGCGCAGTTCCGACGGCTCGATGGCCAGGGTGTGCGTCAGGTAGTGCACGGCGGCGCGCACGGAGACGGGGCGGATCAGCTTATCGGCTTCGCGGCAGGCCACATAATATGCTTCCGGCAGCAGCAGTTCCAGGCCGCAGCCGGGCAGCAGGCGGGCGATGGTCGGCGTCGCCTGCGTGCGCCATTGTTCCAGGGCGGCGCTGCGCTCGGCGATGAAGTCGAGCTGGCTGGCCGGCGTCTGCCAGCGGAACAGCGGCGCGCCGGCGGGCGCCACCACGGCCACCAGCAGGTAGCGCGTGTCGGCCAGGAAGGGCGCCGTTTCCGCGTCTTTGCCTGACGGCTTGACGGCCGTGCCCTTCAGCGCGGCTTGCGCCAGCTTCTGCGTCTTGGCATAGGTTTCGACATGGCTGCGTGGCAACTGGTCGATCGAATACAGGGTCGGCGCCATGGCCATCTTCGTGCCGTCGGCCAGCAGGTGGGCGGCGAAATGCGCGGACAAGACGCCGTGCGCGTCGCCGGCCATGGGGCCGGAGGCGATGGAAAAGCGCGTCCACGCGAGGATGGGCACGGCCACCAGCAGGGCGTCGTAGCGCACGTCTTCATGCGTGATGACGGTCGATTCGCTGACGGCTTCAACGCAGTCCATCAGCACGTCGTAGGCGTTCAAGTCTTCCTTGAACAGGCTGCCCAGGGTGTTGTCGATGGTGTCCTGGTGGCCGGTTTTGAGTAATTTCTGGAGCTGCGTATCCAGGCTGTGTTCCCAGGACCGCTCTTCGAGACGGCTGGCTGCCTGTACGATCGCCTGGGCAAAGGTGACCAGGCGCTGGCTGTCGGCAGTCAGTTTATGGGATGAATCTTTGGAAGGACGACGCATAGCGGGATAAGAGTCTCGGAAAGTGGAAAAAATGGATCAGTCAAACAATGATAAACCCTTATAACCGTATTGTAGAGGATTCGGCCACACGCAATACGTAAGCTGGCTGTAGATCATGCCGATTGCCGCAATTTCAAGTAAAAACGGCGGGCCGGGACGAAAAAAAGCGCCGGTCGGAACCGGCGCTTTTATCTTACCTCACGGCTGGGCTGATTACTCGGCCAGCAGTTGGCGCAGCACGAATGGCAGGATACCGCCGTGCTTGTAGTAATCGACTTCGATCGGCGTATCGATGCGCAGCAGCACTTTGACTTCTTGCGAGCTGCCATCGGCGCGGTGGATCACCAGGGTCGCCAGTTGCTGTGGCTTGATTTCGCCTTCGAGGCCTTTCAGGTCGAAGGTTTCCTTGCCGGTGATGCCCAGGGTTTGCACGCTGTCGTCGCCGATGAATTGCAGCGGCAGCACGCCCATGCCCACCAGGTTCGAGCGGTGGATGCGTTCGAACGAACGGGTGATCACGGCTTTCACGCCCAGCAGTTGCGTACCTTTTGCTGCCCAGTCACGCGACGAGCCCGTACCGTACTCTTCGCCGCCGAAGACCATGGTTGGCGTGCCTTCGGCAACATACTTCATGGCTGCGTCGTAGATCGACATCTGTTCGCCGGAAGGCTGGTGGATCGTGATGCCGCCTTCGACCGCCGAACCGTCTGCCTTGGCAGGGATCATGCGGTTCTTGATGCGCACGTTGGCGAACGTGCCGCGCATCATGATTTCATGGTTGCCGCGACGCGAGCCGTAGGAGTTGAAGTCCGCTTTCAGGACGCCGTTTTCCTTCAGCCACTTGCCTGCAGGACCGTTTTCCTGGATCGAGCCGGCTGGCGAGATGTGGTCGGTGGTGATGGAATCGCCGAACACGCCCAGCGCGCGCGCGCCTTCGATGCCGGTGGCCACAGCCGCTGGCGTCATCGAGAAGTTGTCGAAGAACGGTGGTTCTGCGATGTAGGTCGATTTCGGCCAGTTGTAGACTTGACCGGACACGGTGGTGACTTTTTCCCACAGCTTGCCTGGCGCGCCCTTGACGTCCGCGTAGTTATCCTTGAACACCTTGGCGTTCATGGCGAACTTCATCATGGCCGACACTTCAGCCGACGAAGGCCAGATGTCGCCCAGGTAGATGTCCTTGCCGCCCTTGCCCTTGCCGACAGGTTCCGTCATCAGGTCGCGCGTCATGTTGCCGGCGATGGCGTAGGCGACGACCAGCGGTGGCGACGCCAGGAAGTTCGAGCGGATGTTCGGGTGAATGCGCGCTTCGAAGTTACGGTTGCCCGACAGCACGGCCGACGCGACGATGTCGTTGGTGGCGATGGCGGCGTTCAGTTCCGGCGTCAGGTCGCCGGCATTGCCGATACAGGTGGTGCAGCCGTAGGCGGTCACGCCGAAGCCCAGTTTTTCCAGGTACGGCAGCAGGCCTGCAGCGGTCAGGTACTCGGTGACGACGCGCGAGCCGGGAGCCAGCGAGGTCTTGATGTGCGGCGCGACCTTCAGGCCCGCTTCCACGGCTTTCTTGGCCAGCAGGCCGGCAGCCAGCATCACGCTCGGGTTCGAGGTGTTGGTGCACGAAGTGATCGCGGCGATCAGCACGTCGCCGTTCGACACTTTCACGCCATTCGTCGTTTCATACACGGCAGCCAGGTCGGCCGGATTCTTGTTGAAGCCGTTTTCCGAGGTTGGCTTGGCGAACAGTTCGGCGAAGTTGGCCTTGACGTTGCCGATTTCGATACGGTCTTGCGGGCGTTTCGGGCCGGCCAGCGACGGGGCGACCGATGCCAGGTCCAGTTCCACCACGCGGGTGTAGTCGATCTCGCCCGCTTTTGGCACGCCGAACAGGTTTTGCGCCTTGAAGTAGCCTTCGAACGCGGCGATTTCAGCCTTGCTGCGGCCGGTGCCCTTGAAGTAATCGATGGTCGCTTCGTCGACGGGGAAGAAGCCCATGGTCGCGCCGTATTCCGGTGCCATGTTGGCGATCGTCGCGCGGTCCGTCAGGGTCAAGGACTCAGTGCCTTCACCGAAGAATTCGACGAACTTGCCGACGACTTTTTCCTTGCGCAGCAGTTCGGTGATGGTCAGCACCAGGTCGGTGGCGGTGCAGCCTTCGCGCAGCGCGCCCGACAGGTTCACGCCGATGACGTCAGGCGTCAGGAAGTAGACGGGTTGGCCCAGCATGCCGGCTTCCGCCTCGATGCCGCCCACGCCCCAGCCGACCACGCCGATGCCGTTGATCATGGTGGTGTGCGAATCGGTGCCGACCAGGGTGTCCGGGTAGTACACATCGCCGGCCTTCTTGCCGGTGGTGTGCACGCCGCGTGCCAGGTATTCCAGGTTGACCTGGTGGACGATGCCGAAGCCCGGTGGTACGACGCCGAAGGTGTCGAAGGCTTGCATGCCCCATTTCATGAACTGGTAGCGCTCGTTGTTACGCGAGAATTCCAGTTTCATGTTCAGGTCCAGCGCTTTCTTTTCGCGGTAGTGATCGATGGTCACCGAGTGGTCGACCACCAGGTCGACCGGCACCAAAGGTTCGATTTTCTTGGCGTTGATGCCCATCTTGGCGGCCACGTTGCGCATCGCTGCCAGGTCGGCCAGCAGCGGCACGCCGGTGAAGTCTTGCAGCACGACGCGCGCCACTACGAACGGGATCTCGTCGGTGCGCTCGGCGGTCGGGCCCCAGCTCGCCAATTGCTTGACGTGTTCTTCGGTGACTTTTTTGCCGTCGCAGTTGCGCAATACCGATTCGAGCACGATACGAATCGATACTGGCAGGCGGGAGACATTGATGCCCAGGCTTTTTTCCAGCGCAGGCAGGGAATACAGCTTGCCCTTCTTGCTGTCCGAAATATTAAAGTCCTTGAGCGTGTTCAGAGTGTTGCGGGACATGACCTCTCCTTGTTGGGTATCGTCTATTTATTGATTATTCAGGGTACAAAACATGACCGGGCCCCCAAAGAGGCCCTTGCTACGCACATCAGCCGCCGGTGGCTGGCAGCACGCCCAGCGATGGCGCGGCTTCCACCACTGCCGCCGGCTTGGCTTGCTCCGCATCCTTGCATTCATTGGCCAGCTGGCGGCCCTGCTTGGAATCGAGCAGCATGCCCTTGGCCGGGATGCCGATCCAGACGAGACCATACAAGCGGTTCTCGAAGCGGTTGGCGCCGGTGGTGGTGCCAACACGGCTCAGGCGGTGCAGGCGCTTCTTCCAGCGCAGGGCGATGTGTTTGTCATCAGTCGCATTGGTGTAGATGGTAATTTTATTACCAAGTTCACAATTGAAATCCGTGGAGGCCGAGCCTGCCGTATCCGGTTCGTCCGCTTCTTCCTTGTCGAGCACCGACATGGCCAGCGGATGGGCTTCCTTCGCGGCAGCCTTGGTCTTGGTGGCCTTGGCCTTCGGCTTGGCCTTGACGGCCTTGGCTTTTGCCGGTTCCTTCGTATCCGTGGCGGCGAAGCTGGCCGGGGCCAGCGTCAGTGTCAGGGCGCCCAGCGCGACGCTGCAGGCAATTGCTAGTTTGGAGATGGACATCGTGTAATTCCTGTCAGTTTTCAGTGATGCTGGAAGAGGGTGTATTCAATAATGCGGCGGCCGCCTCGGGCAGGCCCAGGCCCGCCAGTTTGGCGCGTTGCAAAACGGTCCAATAATATCGGTAGCTGGCGCGGTCATGCAAGCGGCCATTTTGGGCGATCGGGCCCCAGTTGGCGCGCAGCGCCTCATTCAGGATATTGCTGGCCTCATTGACCTCGGACAGGCGCGGCGTGAAGGCCTTGATGATGGGCTTGATCTGGTCCGGGTGGATGCTCCACATGCGCGTGTAGCCGAACTCGGCCGTCGCGCGCTGGGCATCGTTGGCCACCACGGCCGAATCGCGCACGTCGGTCGTCACGTTATGCGACGGCACCTTGCCGTGGGCGTGACAGGCGGCCGCCACTTCCAGCTTGGCGCGCACTACCAGCGGGTGCGTGAACTGGCCCGGCGTGCGCATGGCGGCGGCGGGAATGGCGCCGTAATGGGCCGAGACGAAATCCATGATGCCGAACGACAGGCATTCAACCTGGGGTAGGGCGGCGATGGCGTAGGCGTCGCGCAGCGCGCCGTGCGTTTCGATCAGGATGTGCACGGGCAGGTTGTCGCGGCCGGCGCGGCGCGCGTGCAGGTTGATCAGGTCGATGGCCAGCATGGCATCCTGCACGCCGCCCACCTTGGGCACGGCGATGTAGGCCAGACGGTCGGCGGCGGCGCAGATGATTTCCACGTCGCGCGTGAAAAACGGGCTGTCGACGTCGTGCACGCGCACGCCGATGCGGTTGAACTGGTTGTCGTCGCTGGCCAGCAGGCCGGCGATCATGTGGGCGTGGGCTTCTTCATTGCCGGCGCTGGCGCCGTCTTCGCAGTCGAACGTGATGTCGAACAGGGGGCCAAGCTCTTGTTGCAAAGCAATCGATTTACGCATCAGCTTTTCAGAGCCGGCGTAGTGGTCGCAAGCGGCGAGCAACAGCGGCTGGCGTTTGCCTTGGAATAAAACCTCGGAAGGGTGCATGCTTAAGGCATTTCTGCAGGTAAAAACTACTGGATAAAACAGCCGCGCCGCGACGTGCGCGGGGCGGCCTTCGGTGGGCGGCGCAAGCTACGCCGCGCCGCCTGGACTGGGCTTAGGCCAGCAGGTGTTTCACGCCTTCGCGCTCTTCGGTCAGCTCTTTCAGGGTCAGGTTGATGCGCTCTTGCGAGAATGCATCAATTTCCAGGCCTTGAACGATGGTGTACTCGCCGTTCTCGGTGGTGACCGGGAAGCCGAACACGGTACCTTCAGGAATGCCATACGAGCCATCCGATGGCACGCCCATGGTGGTCCACTTGCCGGCGGTGCCCAGCATCCAGTCATGGATGTGGTCGATGGCGGCGTTCGCTGCCGATGCTGCCGACGACAGGCCGCGCGCTTCAATGATGGCCGCGCCGCGCTTGCCGACGGTTGGCAGGAACACGTTGGCGTTCCATTCCTGGTCGTTGATCAGGTCCTTGACAGCCTTGCCGTTCACGGTGGCGAAGCGGTAGTCGGCGTACATGGTTGGCGAGTGGTTGCCCCACACGGTCAGCTTCTCGATATCCTTGACGGCGGTGCCGGTCTTGGCAGCGACTTGCGACAGGGCGCGGTTGTGGTCCAGGCGCAGCATGGCGGTGAAGTTTTTCGCTGGCAGCGATGGTGCCGATTTCATGGCGATGTAGGCGTTGGTGTTGGCAGGGTTGCCGACCACCAGCACTTTGACGTTGCGCGAAGCGACGGCGTCGAGCGCTTTGCCTTGCACGGTGAAGATCTGCGCATTCGCTTCCAGCAGGTCCTTGCGTTCCATGCCCGGGCCGCGTGGACGCGCGCCAACCAGCACGGCGACGTCGACATCCTTGAAGGCGGTCAGCGGGTCGGAGTGGGCCGTCATTTCCGTCAGCAGCGGGAAGGCGCAGTCGTCGATTTCCATCATCACGCCCTTGAGCGCCTTCTGGGCTTTTTCGTCCGGGATTTCAAGCAGTTGCAAGATGACAGGCTGGTCTTTGCCGAGCATGTCGCCATTGGCGATGCGGAACAACAGGGCGTAGCCGATCTGGCCGGCGGCGCCGGTCACTGCAACACGCATTGGGGTTTTAGCCATGATGAATCTCCAAAAATGGGAAAGAAAACGGGCTTGAAGCTGGGCTTACGCTTATCCGGAAAAACTATAATGATACCAAAACCGGCCCGCGCCACCGAATTGCTGGTGTACGCTGCCGTCACGCTTGTGCTGCACGAGGCCAGAGTGGCTGGCCGACAACATAAAACGCTGGCTCACAAGTTTTATCGAGGGCAGTTTAGGCCTCCGATCTGCATCTGTCAATCATATCTTATGTCTTATATAAGACAGATAACCGCGTGTGTTTTACTGGACGCGGGCAGTGATTTGTGTTGAAATGTCGGACTATGAATTCCGCCTCGTCCAATCTGACCAACAATGCCACTGCTGCAAGCGGGGCGGTCAGTCCGACCGCGGGCGCCCCGGCCACTCCAGCGGCCGCGCCGGCCGGCACGCCTGCCGCCCCTGCCGCCAGCGTCAATGCCA
Organism: Janthinobacterium sp. GW821-FHT03C08; assembly: GCF_059420905.1. NCBI lineage: Bacteria > Pseudomonadati > Pseudomonadota > Betaproteobacteria > Burkholderiales > Oxalobacteraceae > Janthinobacterium > Janthinobacterium sp. GW821-FHT03C08. The sequence goes on from NZ_JBWKUP010000018.1 coordinate 56,568, forward strand.
CTGCGGCGGCCGCGCCCGTCGTCAGTGCATCGCCCACCTTCAGTCCCCTGTACCAGCAGATCAAGGCGCTCATCACGCAGAGCCTGCAGTCGGGCGAGTGGAAGCCGGGCGAGCTGATACCCAGCGAAGTCGAGCTGGCGGGCCGTTTCAAGGTCAGCCAGGGCACGGTGCGCAAGGCCATCGATGAGCTGGCCGCCGAGAATCTCGTCATGCGCCGCCAGGGTAAGGGCACTTTTGTGTCCACCCACCACGAGGCGCGCGCGCATTTCCGCTTCCTGCGCCTGGTGCCGGACGAAGGCGTGCCGCATTATCCCGAAAGTAAGTTTATCGAAGTCAAGCGCGTGCGCGCGCCGGCCGACGTGGCGCGCCTGATGGACCTGAAGTCCGGCGACGCCGTCATCTTCATCAAGCGCGTGCAGTATTTCGACGGCATCCCCACCATCGTCGAGGAGCTGTGGCTGCCCGGCCTGATCTTCAAGGGACTCACGGCCGAGCGCCTGGTGGAGTACAAGGGGCCCATGTATGGCCTGTTTGAAACGGAATTTGGCACGCGCATGATACGCGCGTCCGAGCAGATCCGCGCCGTTTGCGCCGATGCGGGCGCCGCGCAGCTGTTGAATATCGACCTCGGCACGCCCTTGCTCAGTTCCGAGCGCGTGTCGTTTACCTACGGCGACAAGCCGGTCGAACTGCGCCGGGGCCTGTACCTGACGAGTCGCCATCACTATCAGAATGAACTCAGCTGAAGCAGCGGGGCACCCGCGGGTGCCCGAACAGGCGGCAAGGCTGAAGTGCATCGCTTGAACGTGCCTGCCGCAAGGCGGGCATGGGAGACAGCAGAACGCGCAGGTAAAGCATGACCAGCCCCGGCGGGCTGTGCTTTGCCGGCGATTCTGTAATTAAATTACGTGAACTACGGAAAGTAGCGCGGTATTTTGTAGTAAAAAACCATTTTGGTTATATGTAACAATAGATATTGGTATGGGTTGCGAAAATCGGCGAAAATCGCGGCTTCAATATTTAGTTGAAATTCAAAGGGGAGGTTTTTGTTATGTCTGAAGCCGTAAGAGAAGTACCAAAAAAAGAACGGCCGCAATTCCGTAACATCCATGTTACCGAATTGTCGAACTACCGCATGGCTGTCGGCGCCATCGTCTCGATCCTGCATCGCATCAGCGGTTTCATCATTTTCGCCCTGCTGCCGTGCATCCTGTACATGCTGGAACTGAGCCTGCGTTCCGAAATGTCCTTCGCCTACTTCCAGGGCATCGCCTCGCACTGGTTCGTCAAGCTGATCACCCTGGGTCTGGTCTGGGCCTTCCTGCACCACTTCTGCGCCGGTATCCGCCACCTGTTCATGGATGTGCACGTTGCCATCGAAAAAGACTCGGCACGCAAGACCGCCAGCTCGGTGCTGGTGGTGAGCCTGGTGTTGACGGCATTGGTCGCTTTGAAACTGTTTGGAGTATTTTAATAATGGCAGACAATAATATCGGACCGAAACGCCTCGTCGTCGGTGCCCATTACGGCTTGCGCGATTGGCTGGCGCAACGCGTCACCGCCATCGTCATGGTGGCCTACGTTGCCATCCTGCTGATTTCTTTCCTGACCGGCAGCAACTTCAGCTATGAAGGCTGGGCTGGTCTGTTCGCGCAGCAATGGTTTAAATTGTTCAGCCTGGTGACCTTCCTGGCGCTGTTCTACCACGCATGGGTCGGCGTACGCGACATCTGGATGGACTACGTGAAAAGCGCTGGCCTCCGTCTGACCCTGCAAATTGCCACCATGCTGTGGTTGATCGCTTGTGCCGGCTGGACGGTACAGATACTCTGGAGTGTGTAATCGTGGCAGCATATAAATCTGCAATCCCTACCCGCCGCTTTGATGCGGTCATCGTTGGCGCCGGCGGTTCCGGCATGCGCGCGTCGCTGCAGCTGGCTGAAGCCGGCCTGAACGTCGCAGTACTCTCGAAAGTTTTCCCGACCCGCTCGCACACCGTGGCGGCGCAGGGCGGTATCGGCGCGTCGCTCGGCAACATGGCCGAAGACAACTGGTTCTGGCACATGTTCGACACCGTCAAGGGTGGCGACTATCTGGGCGACCAGGATGCCATCGAATTCATGTGCCGCGAAGCACCGAAGGTTGTCTACGAGCTGGAACACTTCGGCATGCCATTCGACCGCAACCCGGACGGCACCATCTACCAGCGTCCGTTCGGCGGCCACACGGCCCACTTCGGCGAAAAGCCCGTGCAGCGCGCTTGCGCGGCAGCCGACCGTACCGGTCATGCCCTGCTGCACACGCTGTACCAGCGCAATGTGCGCGCCCGTACGCACTTCTTCGTCGAATGGATGGCGCTCGACCTGATCCGTGACGCCGACGGCGACGTGATCGGTGTTGTCGCACTGGAAATGGAAACCGGCGAATGCATGATCCTGGAAGCCAAGACGACGGTCATGGCAACGGGCGGCGCAGGCCGCATCTTCGCCGCCTCGACCAACGCTTTCATTAACACCGGCGACGGCATGGGCATGGCGGCACGCGCCGGCCTGCCGCTGCAGGACATGGAATTCTGGCAGTTCCACCCGACCGGCGTGGCCGGCGCGGGCGTATTGATCACCGAAGGCGTGCGCGGCGAAGGCGGCATCCTGATCAATAGCGAAGGCGAACGCTTCATGGAGCGCTATGCGCCGACCCTGAAGGATCTGGCGCCGCGCGACTTCGTCTCGCGTTCGATGGACCAGGAAATCAAGGAAGGCCGCGGCTGCGGTCCGAACAAGGACCACGTGATGCTGGACCTGCGCCATATCGGCGCCGACACCATCGCCAAGCGCCTGCCGTCGATCCTGGAAATCGGCCACAAGTTTGCCAACGTCGACGCCACCAAGGAACCGATTCCTGTCGTGCCGACGATTCACTACCAGATGGGCGGTATCCCGACGAACATCCACGGCCAGGTCGTCACCCCGACCGGCCCGGATAATTCGCCGAAAGTCGTCAACGGCCTGTACGCGATCGGCGAATGCGCCTGCGTCTCCGTGCACGGCGCCAACCGCCTGGGCACGAACTCGCTGCTCGACCTGGTGGTCTTCGGCCGCGCGGCCGGCAACCACATCGTCAACAGCGGCCTGAAAGCCAAGGAAAACAAGCCTTTGCCAGCCGACGCCGCCGATTTTGCCATGGGCCGCCTGCAGCGCCTGGAAAACTCGACCGGCACGGAAACCGTGCAGGGCGTGGCGAACGACATCCGCGCCACGATGCAGAAGTACTGCGGCGTGTTCCGTACGGACGAGATGCTGAACAAGGGCGTCGAGGAAATCATGAAGCTGGACGAGCGCCGCAAGCACGTCTCGTTCAAGGACAAGTCGATGGTCTTCAACACGGCCCGCGTGGAAGCGCTGGAACTGGACAACCTGATCGAAACGGCGAAAGCGACCATCGTCTCGGCGGCAGCCCGCAAGGAATCGCGCGGCGCCCACGCCCAGGACGACCACCCGCAACGCGACGACGACAACTGGATGAAGCACACGCTGTGGTATTCGGAAGGCAACCGACTGGAATACAAGCCAGTCGTGACCAAGCCGCTGACGGTAGATACCTTCAAACCGAAACCACGTACTTTCTAAGGCTATACCATGGCACGCACTCTCAAATTTAAAATCTACCGCTACGATCCCGACCAGGATGCCAAGCCGTACATGCAAGACCTGACGGTCGAACTGAAAGACACCGACAAGATGCTGCTCGACGCACTGCAGCGCATCAAGGCGGACGTCGATGACTCGCTGGCCCTGCGCCGCTCGTGCCGCGAAGGCGTGTGCGGTTCGGACGCGATGAACATCAACGGCAAGAACGGTCTGGCCTGCACCACCAACTTGAACGAGCTGAGCGAGCCTATTGTGCTGCGCCCGTTGCCAGGCCTGCCGGTCATCCGCGACCTGATCGTCGACATGACGCAATTCTTCAAGCAGTACGATTCGATCAAGCCGTTCCTGATCAACGACTCGATCCCGCCTGAAAAAGAGCGCCTGCAGTCGCCGGAACAGCGCGAAGAGCTCGATGGCCTGTACGAGTGCATCCTGTGCGCCTGCTGCTCCACGTCGTGCCCGTCGTTCTGGTGGAATCCGGACAAATTCGTCGGTCCTGCCGGCCTGCTGCAAGCCTACCGCTTCATCGCCGATTCGCGCGACGAAGCCACGGGCGCGCGTCTGGACAACCTGGAAGATCCGTACCGTCTGTTCCGCTGCCACTCGATCATGAACTGTGTCGACGTCTGCCCGAAAGGGTTGAACCCGAACAAGGCGATTGGCAAGATCAAGGAATTGATGGTCCGCCGCGCGATCTGATCCGTCAGAATCGCGTCCGCCGGGCGCCGTTTCCGGGAAGGGAGTATGCTCCCTTCCTGCCGGGCGGCGCCTGCAAAGCAGCACCGTGCCGCAAGGCACACGTAAAGTGGTAAACCAAATGACAGAATCAATTTTGTCCTCGCATCAGGCCGACCCGGCCAACCGCGCCCGCCTGCGCTGGCGTTCACGCCGTGGCCTGCTGGAAAACGACATTATCCTGACCCGTTTTCTCGATGCGTATGAAACCGAATTGACCGATGAAGAAGTTGACGCGCTGACGCGTTTGCTGGATTTGTCGGACAATGCGTTAATGGATCTGGTACTGGCCCGTAAAGAGCCGGAAGGCGAAGTCGATCTGCCGCATGTGCGCGCACTGCTGCAACGACTGCGCATTGCCTAGACGCCTGGGCGATATATTGCAAACGGTGCGAGTGGCGCGCTGTAGCACTGCCGAATGCGGTGCGAATTGCAGCCAGAATTTTTGATTTTAATTTCGACTCACTCCCGAGAAGGAAGAGCCCATGAATATCTCTGACACAAAAGCTACCCTGTCGTTCTCCGATGGCAGCCCATCGCTTGAATTTCCCATCTACAAAGGCACGGTTGGCCCGGACGTCATCGACATCCGCAAACTGTACGCCGGTAGCGGCAAGTTCACCTACGACCCAGGCTTTATGTCGACCGCCTCGTGCAATTCGTCGATCACCTACATCGATGGCGACAAGGGCGAACTGCTGTACCGCGGTTATCCGATCGAACAGTTGGCCGTCAACGCCGACTTCATGGAATCGTGCTACCTGCTGCTGAACGGCGAACTGCCGAACGCGGCGCAGAAAGCCAAGTTCGTCGACACCGTGACCAAGCACACGATGGTGCACGAGCAGATGCAATTCTTCTTCCGTGGCTTCCGCCGCGACGCGCATCCGATGTCGATCCTGGTCGGCACCGTCGGCGCGCTGGCGTCGTTCTACCATGATTCGCTGGACATCAACGACCCGCGTCACCGCGAAGTGTCGGCCATCCGCCTGATCGCCAAGATGCCGACCCTGGTCGCCATGACCTACAAGTACTCGATCGGCCAGCCGTTCACGTACCCGCGCAACGACCTGTCGTACAGCGCCAACTTCATGCACATGATGTTCGCCAACCCGTGCGAAGACTACAAGGTCAACGACGTGCTGGTGCGCGCCCTGGACCGCATCCTGATCCTGCACGCAGACCACGAGCAAAACGCTTCGACATCGACCGTCCGCCTGGCCGGTTCGTCGGGCGCCAACCCGTTCGCCTGTATCGCTGCCGGCATCGCCTGCCTGTGGGGTCCTGCCCACGGCGGCGCCAACGAAGCGGCACTGAACATGCTGAAGGAAATCGGCACCGTCGAGAACATCCCTGCCTTCATCGAGCAAGTCAAGGACAAGAACTCCGGCGTCAAGCTGATGGGCTTTGGCCACCGCGTGTACAAGAACTTCGACCCGCGCGCCAAGCTGATGCGTGAAACCTGCTACGAAGTGCTGAACGAACTGGGCCTGCAAGACGACCCATTGTTCAAGCTGGCGATGGAACTGGAAAAGATTGCACTGAACGACGAATACTTCGTTTCGCGCAAACTGTACCCGAACGTCGACTTCTACTCGGGCATCGTGCAATCGGCGCTGGGCATCCCCGTGTCGCTGTTCACGGGTATCTTCGCCATGGCCCGCACCATCGGCTGGATCGCCCAGTGGAACGAAATGATCGCCGATCCGGAGCAAAAAATCGGCCGTCCGCGCCAGCTGTTCGTCGGTTCGACGACCCGCGAAGTACTGCCACTGGACAAGCGCGCTTAAGTCAAGCCGCCGCATCCTTGCCGGGCCTGCGGGCCCGGCGCACAAAAGCGAGCCTTTGGGCTCGCTTTTTTTATGCGCGCCGGCAGCGCCGCTAACAGGTCAGGCGGCCGGGCTGGTATGCTCGGGGTCCGCTCCACCAAGAAGCAGAACGTGATGAACGAAGAAACATGCGCGCCCAGCGGCGTGGCCCTGGGCGATACGGGATTCGGCTATACCCTGTCGCTGATCGGCGGCAAATACAAGATGCTGATCCTGTATGCGCTGGCGGGAAACACCGTGTTGCGGCATAACGAGCTCAAGCGCCATCTCGGCGGCATCGCCTTCAAGACCCTCAGCGTCGTGCTGAAGGAACTGGAAGCCGATGCGTTGATCGTGCGCAGGGAATACCCGCAAGTCCCGCCCAAGGTGGAGTATTTCCTCTCCAGCAAGGGCGCATCGCTGATTCCCGTGCTTAACACCCTGTGCGAATGGGGCGAGCGGCACCAGCCAGGCTGATCCGCATGCGCGACTGCATGCCAGGGATTTCTTGGCTTTAAGTTACTTACTTTTCTTACTGTATGAGCAGTAAATGTGCGTACTTGTGAAAAGTACTCGCTGTGGCTATGCTGCTTCTGCCTCTGGAGGCGCGACCGCGCGCCTGGGGGCAGGGTACCGGCTTGCCTGCTTTCCTGCGAATGCGGGCGCGGTGCGCCCATCCCACACTCAGGAAAGCAGCCTCATGAAAACCCTCGTTATCGTCTTCCATCCCTCCCTCGCCACCTCGGTGGCCAACAAGCGCTGGCTGCAGGAGCTGGCGCAGTATCCCGACCGCTACACCCTCCACAATGTGCATGCGGCTTATCCAGACGGAAACATCGATGTGGCGCGCGAACAGGCGCTGGTGGAAGCGCACGCCAATGTGGTCTTGCAGTTCCCCGTGTACTGGTTCAACTGTCCGCCCTTGCTGAAGAAGTGGCTCGATGACGTGCTGGCGTACGGCTGGGCCTACGGCTCGGGCGGCGACGCCTTCAAGGGCCGCAAGGTGGCGCTGGCCGTCACGGCAGGCATCCGCCAGGAGGATTTCACGCCGGAAGGCAAGTGGAACGTCACCTTGGCGCAGCTGCTGGCGCCGTTCGATGTCACCCTGGCGTACATCGGCGCCGACAACCGCCGCTTCTTTGCCTTCTATGGCGCGGAGGACGGGCCGAAGGAGGTGGGTTATGCCGAGCGGCTGGCGCGCAGCGCGCAAGAATATGAGCGTTTCCTGGCCGCCTTGTAAGGCAGGCCGTATCGTCTCAATTCAGCGTCGCCACCAGGCGGTGCAGTTCGACGTGCCGGCCCTCGAGTGGCAGGCTGCTGCCTTCATAGGGCTGGGGCATGACGATGCAGCGCGGCGCATTGTGCTTGAGGATGCCGCCCCAGTGGGCGACTCTGGCGCCCGCCTGGCGGCGGATTGCCTCGACCGTGGCGCCGCTGGCGAGGATGCGGGCTTGCGGAAAGGCTTGCTGCAGCACGCCCAGGCCAAAATACGCTTGCGGATCGGCCGTGCTGATATAGATGGTGGTCAGGCGCTTGCCGCTGGCGGCGATGGTGTGCGCTAACTGCGCCGCATCATCGCGCAGGAACTGGGCATTGACGAGGATGGCATCGGCCACGCCGCTCAGCAGCAGGGAAGTCGATGGCGCGCGGCCCAGTACATCCAGATGAAAGGTTTCCAGCGTGCGGAAGGGGTGGGCGGCGCGTGCAAGCATATTGTTCTTTCGCTATTGGATACTCTCCCGCATAGTATCCTTTGGACCAAGCGGGGCAAATAGGGTAGATTGCAATACTTAGTTGCATGAATCGGATGAATCAAGGGAGGGTCGTATGGACCGCATCACCGCCGCACAAGTGTTTGTCGCCATCGCCGAGCGCGGCAGCATGGTCGCCGCCAGCGAGGCACTCGACATGTCGCGTGCCATGGTGACGCGCTACCTGGCCGAGATGGAGCAGTGGGCGGGGGCGCGCCTGCTGCATCGCACCACGCGCCGTTTGAGCCTGACGGATGCGGGCGACGCCACCCTGGCGCGCTGCCGGCAGATGCTGGAGGTGGCGGGCGCCATGGCCGTGGCGGCGCCGGAAGGGGCCGACACGCCGCAGGGATTGTTGCGCATTACGTGCTCGCAATCGCTGGCGCAGACGGCGCTGGCAGGCGCAGTGACCGCTTACCTGCAGCGTTACCCCCGCGCCGCCGTCGACCTGCAGATGGAAAACCGCGCCGTCAACCTGGTGGAGCAGCGCATCGACCTGGCGATCCGCATCACGAACGCGCTCGAACCGAACCTGATCGCGCGCCAGCTGGCCAGCTGCGCCTCGGTGGTGTGCGCCGCACCATCGTACCTGGCGGCGCATGGCACGCCGCGCCGGGTGGAAGACCTGGCCCTGCACAATTGCCTCACTTATACCTATTTTGGCAAGAGCCTGTGGCAGTTCACGCATCAGGGGGAAGTGCTCACTGTGCCCGTCAGCGGGCGCCTGTCGGCGAATGAGTCGCTGGTGCTGCTGGTAGCGACGGCGGCGGGTGCGGGCATCGCCATGCAGCCCCGCTATTCGGCCGCGCCGCTGATCGCCAGCGGGCAGCTGGTGGAACTGCTGCCCGCCTACGTGCCGCAGGACATGGGCATCTACGGCATCTATACGTCGCGCCAGCACATGTCGCCCCTGCTGCGCACCATGCTGGACTTCCTGGTGGAATGGTTTGCCGGCGATCCGCAATGGCTGGCGGCCATCGCCGCACCGCAGTTGTCAGGCAGACCACTTGCGCGCCAGCGTCGCGCCGGGGCCGAGGGCGGAATCGCGTAAGCGCAACAGTACGCTCCTCCCAGCCCGCGAAAATCAACAACACGGCTTACATTTGCTTGCCAAATAAAATTCAACTAGCGGTTGTTGCGTTACAATACCGCGTGCTATTCTAAATGACGGTATGCAGAATGCTGGTGCAATAAAAAAGCCCTTCCCCACAACTTGATGTGCAATCCGCTAACCGGTCAGGCCGTGTCGCGGAAGGTTAGATTAACCCGCTAATTCCTCGCGAAACGCGAAGAAAGGTGAGCAATATATGCAGCAATTAACGACCAACTCCTACCTGTTTGGTGGGAATGCTCCGTACGTGGAAGACCTGTACGAGGCGTATCTGAACAACCCAGGCTCGGTACCCGATAACTGGCGCTCCTACTTCGACGCGATGCAGCACGTGCCTGCCGTCGATGGCACCAACAAGCCTGACGTGGCACATGCCTCCGTCGTCGCCTCGTTCGCCGAGCGCGCAAAAGCAGGCCCGATCCGCACAGTGACCGCTTCCTTCGATGCCGAAATGGGCCGCAAGCGCGTCGCCGCTACCCAGCTGATCGCCGCTTACCGCTACCTGGGCACGCACTGGGCCAACCTGGACCCGCTGCAGCGCCAGGAACGTCCGATGATCCCGGAACTGGAGCCGAGCTTCTACGGCTTCACCGATGCGGACATGGACACCGTGTTCAACATCAGCAACACCTATTTTGGCCCCGAGACCGCCACCCTGCGCGATCTGCTGAACTACCTGCGCGACACCTACACGCGCTCGATCGGCGCCGAATTCATGTACATCTCCGACCCGGCCGAAAAGCGCTGGCTGCAGGAGAAACTGGAATCGATCCGCTCCACCCCGAATTTCACCCCAGAGAAAAAAATCCACATCCTCGACCGCCTGACCGCGGCTGAAGGCCTGGAGCGCTATCTGCACACCCGCTACGTGGGCCAGAAGCGCTTCTCCCTGGAAGGCGGCGAAACCTTCATCGCCTCGATGGATGAGACCATCCAGCGCGCCGGCGAAAAAGGCGTGCAGGAAATCGTCATCGGCATGGCCCACCGCGGCCGCCTGAACGTGCTGGTGAACACCCTGGGCAAGGCGCCACAGGAACTGTTCGAAGAATTCGAAGGCAAGCATGGCGACGACCTGCCGGCCGGCGACGTGAAGTACCATCAAGGCTTCTCGTCGGACATCTCCACCGCGGGCGGCCCGGTCCACCTGTCGCTGGCATTCAACCCGTCGCACCTGGAAATCGTCAACCCCGTGGTCGAAGGTTCCGTCAAGGCCCGCATGGATCGCCGCGGCGACGTGCACGGCGCGCAAGTGCTGCCTATCCTGGTGCACGGCGATGCCGCTTTCGCCGGCCAGGGCGTGGTCATGGAAACGCTGAATCTGGCGCAAACCCGCGGCTACGGCACGGGCGGCACGGTGCACATCGTGATCAACAACCAGATCGGTTTCACCACCTCGGACCCGCGCGACTCGCGCTCGACCCTGTACTGCTCGGACGTCGTCAAGATGATCGAAGCACCGGTCCTGCACATCAACGCCGATGATCCGGAAGCCGTGGTACTGGCGACGCAGATCGCGCTCGACTACCGCATGGAATTCAAGAAGGACATCGTCCTCGACATCATCTGCTACCGCAAGCTGGGCCACAACGAGCAGGATACGCCGGCACTGACGCAGCCGCTGATGTACAAGCGCATCGGCCAGCACCCGGGCACCCGCAAGCTGTACGCGGACAAGCTGGTGGCACAAGGCGTGATCCCTGCCGATGGCGGCGACAAGATGGTAGCCGCCTTCCGTGACGCCATGGACGCCGGCAAGCACACCGTCGATCCGGTCATCTCGAACTTCAAGAACAAGTACGCCGTCGACTGGCTGCCATTCCTGAACAAGAAATGGACCGACTCGGCCGATACAGCCGTGCCGATGACGGAACTGAAACGCCTGGCCGCGCGCATCACCACCGTGCCGGAAGAGTTCAAGGTCCACTCGCTGGTCGAGAAAGTCCTGGGCGACCGCGCCACCATGGGCCGCGGCGAAATGAACCTGGACTGGGGCATGGGCGAACACCTGGCCTACGCTTCGCTGGTATCGTCTGGCTACGCCATCCGCCTGACGGGACAGGATGCGGGCCGCGGCACCTTCGTGCACCGCCACGCCGTGCTGCATGACCAGAACCGCGAGCGCTGGGATGCCGGTACCTACATTCCGCTGCAAAACGTGTCGGACAACCAGGCACCGTTCACCGTCATCGACTCGGTGCTGTCCGAAGAAGCCGTACTGGCCTTCGAATACGGCTACTCGACCGCTGAACCGAACACCCTGACGATCTGGGAAGCCCAGTTCGGCGACTTCGCCAACGGCGCGCAAGTGGTGATCGACCAGTTCATCAGCTCCGGCGAAGTGAAGTGGGGCCGCGCTTCGGGCCTGGTCATGATGCTGCCGCACGGTTACGAAGGCCAGGGTCCTGAGCACTCGTCCGCGCGTCCCGAGCGTTTCCTGCAGCTGTGCGCAGACAACAACATGCAAGTGGTGCAGCCGACGACGGCTTCGCAGATCTTCCATTTGCTGCGCCGCCAGATGGTGCGCCAGTTCCGCAAGCCGCTGGTCATCCTGACGCCGAAGTCGCTGCTGCGCAACAAGGACGCCGGTTCGCCGCTGACCGACCTGGCCAAGGGCGGTTTCCAGACCGTCATCGGCGAAGTCGACGAGAAAATCGATGCCAAGAAAGTCAAGCGCGTCATCGCCTGCTCGGGCAAGGTCTACTACGACCTGGTCAACGCACGCAAGACCCGCGGCCAGACCGACACGGCCATCGTGCGCCTGGAACAGCTGTATCCGTTCCCGCACAAGTCGTTTGCTGCTGAACTGAAGAAGTTCCCGAACCTGGTCGAAGTCGTCTGGGCACAGGACGAGCCGCAAAACCAGGGCGCCTGGTTCCAGATCCAGCACAACATCTTCGAAGGCCTGGAGTCGGGTCAGCGTCTGGCCTACGCCGGCCGTCCTGCCTCGGCGTCGCCTGCTGTCGGTTACTATGACAAGCACTACGCCCAGCAAAAAGACCTGCTGGAAACAGCGTTCTCGAAGCTGAAGGGCTTTATCCTTACCAAGTAAGGATAACGGGCGCCGTGCGGTGTGCATTGCGCCTGATTAACTAGATGATGACGGAGCGCCGCTCCTGCTACGCAGGGGCGGCGCCGCAATAACAAAATAAACGGAGTTTTACATGGCACAAATCGAAGTCAAAGTTCCCCAGTTGTCGGAATCGGTTGCTGAAGCAACCCTGCTGGCGTGGCACAAGAAAGTCGGCGAACCAGTCGCGCGCGACGAAAACATGATCGATATCGAAACCGACAAAGTGGTCCTGGAACTGCCTGCGCCGGCCGCTGGCGTGATCATCCAGATCATCAAGGATAACGGCGCCACCGTCGTTGCCGGCGAAGTCATCGCCATCATCGACACCGACGGCTCGGCCAAGGTCAGCCCGATGGAAGTGTCGGCCGTTGCCGCGCCAGCCCTGGCTGCCGCCGCACAAGACGCTTCGAGCGCCTCGGCGCCTGCCGCTGCCACCAAGGGTGACGTGGCCATGCCTGCCGCCGCCAAGATCCTGTCGGAAAAAGGCCTGTCCGCTGGCGACGTCGCCGGTTCGGGCAAGGATGGCCGCGTGACCAAGGGCGACGCCCTGGCCGCTTCCGCCAAGCCTGCCGTTGCGCCGCTGGCGCCAGCCGCTGCCAAGCCGGCGCTGCAGCAAGTGGCCGCACCTGCCGCCGCCAACCTGGGCGACCGTCCGGAAGAGCGCGTGCCGATGAGCCGCCTGCGCGCACGTATCGCCGAGCGCCTGCTGCAATCGCAATCGACGAACGCCATCCTGACCACGTTCAATGAAGTGAACATGCAGCCGGTCATCGACCTGCGCAACAAGTACAAGGACAAGTTCGAGAAAGAGCACGGCGTCAAGCTGGGCTTCATGTCCTTCTTCGTCAAGGCTGCCGTCGCCGCCCTGAAAAAGTACCCGATCATCAACGCTTCCGTTGACGGCAACGACATCGTCTACCACGGCTACTTCGACATCGGCATTGCCGTCGGTTCGCCACGCGGCCTGGTCGTGCCTATCATCCGCAACGCGGACCAGCTGTCGATCGCCGACATCGAGAAAAAAATCGGTGAATTCGGCGCGAAAGCCAAGGAAGGCAAGCTGACCCTGGACGACCTGACGGGCGGTACGTTCTCGATCTCGAACGGCGGCACCTTCGGCTCCATGCTGTCGACCCCGATCATCAACCCGCCGCAATCGGCCATCCTGGGCGTGCATGCGACCAAGGACCGTGCCGTCGTCGAAAACGGCCAGATCGTGGTACGTCCGATGAATTACCTGGCCATGTCCTACGACCACCGCATCATCGACGGCCGCGAAGCCGTCCTGGGCCTGGTGGCGATGAAAGAAGCGCTGGAAGATCCTGCACGCCTGCTGCTGGACTTGTAAGCACCGTAGTCCCCCGGCGTAGCCGCCGGGGCAATGTAGTTGCACCCCCTGCCAGAAGACGCAGCTGGCTGATCTCAATGAAAGAGGATTCCCATGAACGTCTCTGAAGAAATCAAGCGTCTGCACGAGCTGCACCTGGCGGGCGCCCTGAGCGAGGCGGAATTCGCGCAAGCGAAAGCCAAGCTCTTGAGCAATATCAACCTGGACAAGGCGGACAGCCCCTCCGGCTCCGCGCCTTCGAACGACCTGGTGCAGGAATTCAACCGCCTGCGCCGTTCGCGCAACGACCGCTGGCTTGGCGGCGTCTGCGGCGGCCTGGGACAGGCCTCCGGCATGGAGTCGTGGATCTGGCGCCTGGTGTTCGTCCTGTTTACATTGACCTTCGGCTTCGGCGTGGCGATTTACCTTCTATTGTGGATTTTCGTACCAGACGAAGAGATTGGAATAACAAAACATGAGTACTAAACAATTTGACGTAGTTGTCATCGGTGCGGGCCCTGGCGGCTACATCGCCGCCATCCGCGCAGCGCAGCTGGGCTTTTCCGTCGCTTGCGTCGACGAGTGGTCGAACGCCAAGGGCGGCGCCGCACCTGGCGGAACCTGCACCAACGTGGGCTGCATCCCGTCGAAAGCGCTGCTGCAATCGTCCGAGCATTTCGAACACGCGGGCCACAGCTTTGCCGAGCACGGCATCGACCTCGCCGGCCTGAAGCTGAACCTGGGCCAGATGCTCAAGCGCAAGGACACCGTCGTCAAGCAGAACAACGACGGCATCCTGTACCTGTTCAAGAAGAACAAGATTGCCTTCTTCCACGGCCGTGCCGCTTTCGCTGCCGCCGCCGCTGGCGCGTATGAAATCAGCGTGACGGGCGAAGCCAACGAAACCCTGAGCGCCAAGCACGTGGTCATCGCCACGGGTTCGAACGCACGCGAACTGCCGGGCGCACCATTCGACGAGAAACTGATCCTGTCGAACACGGGCGCACTGGCCATCGACGCCGTTCCAGCCAAGCTGGGCGTCATCGGTGCCGGCGTGATCGGCCTGGAAATGGGCAGCGTCTGGCGCCGCCTGGGTTCCGACGTCACCGTTCTGGAAGGCCTGCCGGTCTTCCTGGGCGCCGTGGACGAGCAGATCGCCAAGGAAGCGTCGAAGTTGTTCACCAAGCAAGGCTTGAAGATCAACCTCGGCTGCAAGATCGGCGCGATCACGCCGGGCAAGAAAGACGTCACCGTGGAATTCGTGGACGCCAAGGGCGAAGCGCAAAAAGCCGTGTTCGATAAGCTGATCATCTCGATCGGCCGCACGCCGAACACGAATGGCCTGGGCGCCGACAAGGTCGGCCTGCAGCTGGACGAACGCGGCTTCATCGCCGTCGACGGCGACTGCAAGACCAACCTGCCGAACGTGTGGGCAGTGGGCGACGTCGTGCGCGGCCCGATGCTGGCGCACAAGGCGGAAGAAGAAGGCGTTGCCGTGGCCGAGCGTATCGCCGGCCAGCACGGTCACACCAACTTCAACACCATCCCTTGGGTCATCTACACCTCGCCGGAAATCGCATGGGTCGGCAAGACCGAGCAAACCCTGAAGGCCGAAGGCATCGCCTACAAGGCCGGCACCTTCCCGTTCATGGCCAACGGCCGTGCGCGCGCGCTGGGCGACACCTCGGGCATGGTGAAATTCCTGGCCGATGCGACCACCGATGAAATACTCGGCGTGCACATTGTCGGCCCGATGGCTTCCGAACTGATTTCCGAAGCCGTCGTGGCGATGGAATTCAAGGCCTCGGCCGAAGACATCGCGCGCATCTGCCACGCTCACCCATCGCTGTCGGAAGCGACCAAGGAAGCGGCACTGGCGGTAGACAAGCGTACGCTGAACTTCTAAGCGCTACAGTACCTCGCAGCGGGCCGGCAAAGCAGTTTCTGCCTTGCCGGCCCGTTTGCGCTATGTCAAGAATCCCTGTTGAATCGAATCCCATGAACGTTGAAGAGTTTTACCAGCACGCGTTGCAGAAGCGCGATTTCAAGGCCGATGCCGCCCAGCGGCGCGCGGTCGACCGCCTGCAGCTGTGCTATGACGAGTGGGTAGCCTACAAGGGCCAGCGTTCGAGCACCTTCAAGCGCCTGATCAACCGTCCCGCCGTGCCGAAGGGCGTGTACATGTGGGGCGGGGTGGGGCGCGGCAAGTCGTTCCTGATGGATAGCTTCTATTCCGTGGTGCCCCTGGTGCGCAAGACGCGCCTGCACTTCCATGAATTCATGCGCGGCGTGCACCAGCAGCTCGATGAATTGAAGGGCGTGGCCGACCCGCTCGACGAAGTGGCCAAGCGCATCGCCAAGAAATACCGCTTGATCTGTTTCGATGAATTCCACGTCTCCGACATCGCCGACGCGATGATCCTGTACAACCTGCTGTCGGCCCTGTTCGACAACGGCGTGTCCTTCATCATGACCTCGAATTACGACCCCGACCTGCTGTACCCGGACGGCCTGCACCGCGACCGCATGCTGCCGACCATCGCGCTGCTGAAGGAAAAGCTCGACGTGATGAACGTCGACGCGGGCGTGGACTACCGCGGCCGCGCGCTGGAGCAGGTGGAAAGCTACTACACGCCGCTGGGCGCGGCCACCGACAAGGCCCTGCGCGACGCCTACGCGCGCATCGCCGAGACGGCCGACGAAGATGCGCGCATCCGCATCGAAAGCCGCGAAATCCACTGCCTGCGCCGCGCCGGCGGCATCATCTGGTTCGATTTCGCCACCCTGTGCGGCGGCCCCCGCTCGCAAAATGATTACCTGGAAATCGCCAGCCGCTTCCATACAGTGATATTGTCCGGGATACCGGCCATGTCGGCGGCGCAGTCGTCCGAGGCGCGCCGCTTCACGTGGCTGATCGACGTGTTTTATGACCAGAAGGTCAAGCTGATCATGTCGGCCGAAGTGCCGCCCGAGCAGCTGTACACGAACGGCATGCTGGCCAACGAGTTTCACCGTACCGTTTCGCGTATCATCGAGATGCAATCGCGCGAATACATGGAAAAAGAACAGCGCGGCGCGGCCGACGCGATCGTTTGAGGCAGGAAGAATGAAGATAATGGCAAAAACACTATGGAAGCTGGCGGCGGGCGCGGGCCTGGCCCTGGCCCTGGCCGCCTGTGCGCACCAGGGCAGCGTCGCACTCGATGAAGTGGGCGCGCCGCAAGTGCCTGCCACGCTCTCCGTCGAGGAAGCGGACGCCAAGCTGAAGCAGGCGGCCAGCGAACGCGAGGCGGCCGAAAACGAGTATGCCGCGCGCGAGCAGGAGTGCTACAGCAAGTTTTTCGTGAATAACTGCCTCGACAAGGCCAAGGAAAAGCGCCGCCTGACCCTGGTGCGCCTGCGCGCCATCGAAGCGGAAGCGAATCATTTCAAGCGTGCCGAATCCGTGCGCCTGCGCGATCTGGATCTGGCCAGGACGCAGGAAACGGCCCGCCTGGACGCGGAACAGCGCGCCGCCGCCGCACCCAAGCCCGTGAAGGTGGTGGCGCCGGAACCGGAAGCGCCCAAGCCGCAAGGCAAGAGCGTGGCCGAGCGCGAGGCCGAGTATGCGGCGAAAATGAAAAAACAGGCCGCCGACGACGCGGCCGAGGCGCCGCGCCGGGCGGCCCGCGCAGCGGCCTTTGCGCGCAAGCAGGCCGAGGCCGTGGAGCGCCAGAAGCGCGTGGCGAAGCGCCTGGCCGAGCGCCAGGCCGACGCGGATGCCAAGGCGGCCAAGGCCGCGGCGGCCGCGGCCAGCGCGCCAGCCCCGGCCGTACCACCCGCAAATTGAGCCGCGCCGCGCGGGCAGGCCGGAAATGGCGTGCCCTATCGCGCGCGGCAGGTTAAACTATGCACTCGCCGGTGATCCCGGCGCAGATGGTTGCCTGCGCATGCTGCGCGCGCCTGTTGAACAACACTGCCTGGAATGCAACACATGAGCGATGCACAGCATATAGAGCGGCGCCTGATTGAACTCAACGTGGAACACCGTGACCTCGACGCCGTCATCGAGTTGCTGATACTCGATGGCCACCATGACGAACTGCAATTGCGCCGCCTGAAAAAGCGCAAACTGCAGCTGAAGGATCATATTACCTTGCTGAAAATGCAACTCGTGCCCGACGTTCCTGCCTGAAGGACGCCAGTAGCGTCCAGCCCTGCCTTCACTTTAAGTATATTTTGACCGATCACAATTTATTGCCCGCAAGCCAAGATGGCCAGCCTGCCGATGTGCCAGCCGAACCCCAGGCTGCGCCTGGCAAGCACGATGCCGACATCGAACGCCTGTTTGGCGCCGGCGGCCCCCTCGGTCCCGCCGTGGGCAGCTACAAGCCGCGCCGTTCGCAAACGGAAATGGCGAAAGCCATCGCCAGCGCCATCGACAGCCAGACCACGCTGATCGCCGAGGCGGGCACGGGCACGGGCAAGACCTTTGCCTACCTGGTGCCGGCCCTGATGTGGGGCGGCAAGACCATCGTCTCCACCGGCACGAAGAACTTGCAGGATCAATTGTTCCTGCGCGATATCCCTACCGTGCGCGCCGCGCTGCAGGCGCCCGTTTCCGTGGCCCTGCTCAAGGGCCGCTCGAACTACGTCTGCCATTACCACCTGGAACGCACCTTGCAGAACGGGCGCATGACGTCGCGCGACGACGTGGGCCACCTGCGCGAGATTTCGCGCTTCATCAAGATGACCAGCTCCGGCGACAAGGCGGAACTGGCCAAGGTGCCGGAAAACGCCATGATCTGGAACCTGGTGACGTCCACGCGCGACACCTGCATGGGCGCCGAATGCCAGTATTACCAGGATTGTTTTGTGATGAAGGCCCGCAAGGAAGCCCAGCAGGCCGACGTGGTGGTGGTCAACCATCATCTGTTCTTTGCCGACGTGGCCCTGAAGGACACGGGCGTGGCGGAATTGCTGCCCTCGGCCAACACCATCATCTTCGATGAGGCGCACCAGCTGCCCGACACGGCCACCTTGTTCTTCGGTAACACGGTGTCGACCTCGCAAATCCTGGAATTGTGCCGCGACGTGCTGGCCGAGGGCCTGGCGCACGCGCGCGGCATCGACTGGGCCAAGACCGTGACGGTGGTGGAAAAGGCGGCGCGCGACCTGCGCTTGACGTTTCCTCAGGATATCGTGCGCCTGTCCCTGCCGCAGATCGCCCCGTCGAGCGACTTCTTCCCCGCGCTCGACACCCTCAAGGATGAGCTCGATGGCATGGTGGCCGTGCTGGAAACCCAGGCGGAACGGGCGGAAACGCTGGAACAGTGCCGCGTGCGCGGCGTCGAACTGGCGCAGCAGCTGAGCGGCTGGAAGTTCGACCCGAAGGCGAAAGTGGCGGCCGGCGAAGAGGCCGTGTTCTGGGTGGAAGCGTTTTCCAGCTCCCTGCAATTGCATAAAACGCCATTGTCGATCGCGCCCATCTTCAACAACCAGCGCGAAGGCACGCCGCGCAGCTGGATCTTCACGTCCGCGACGCTGGCCGTGAAGAACGATTTCAAGCATTTTTCGGAACAGATGGGCTTGACGGGCGAACCGTCGCATACGTGGCCGAGCCCGTTCGACTATGGCCAGCAGGGCTTGCTGTTCGTGCCGCAGAACCTGCCCCAGCCCAATTCGCTGGGCTACACGGATGCCGTCATCGACTGTGCCTTGCCCATCATCGAGGCGGCGGGCGGGCGCACCTTCTTCCTGTGCACCACCTTGCGCGCCGTCAAGCGGGCGGCCGAGCGCCTGGCCGACGAATTTAAAAAGCGGGGGCTGGACTTCCCCCT
Organism: Janthinobacterium sp. GW821-FHT03C08; assembly: GCF_059420905.1. Taxonomy (NCBI): domain Bacteria; kingdom Pseudomonadati; phylum Pseudomonadota; class Betaproteobacteria; order Burkholderiales; family Oxalobacteraceae; genus Janthinobacterium; species Janthinobacterium sp. GW821-FHT03C08. The sequence goes on from NZ_JBWKUP010000018.1 coordinate 75,836, forward strand.
GTTCGTGCAGGGCGACCGTGGCCGCACGGAATTGCTGGACCAGTTTCGCGCCGCCGGCAATGGCGTGCTGATCGGCAGCCAGAGCTTCTGGGAAGGCGTCGACGTGCGCGGCGACGCCTTGTCGCTGGTCATCATCGACAAGCTGCCGTTCGCGCCGCCCGACGATCCCGTGCTGGCGGCGCGCATCGAAGTGATGGAAAAGCAGGGCAAGAACGGTTTCATGCACCACTCGCTGCCGGAAGCCATCATCAACCTGAAGCAGGGCGCGGGCCGCCTGATCCGCGACGAGGGCGACCGCGGCGTGCTGATGATCTGCGATCCCCGCCTCATTTCCAAGCCGTATGGCAAGCGCATCTGGCAAAGCCTGCCGCCGTTCAAGCGCACGCGCGACACCGCCGAAGTGGTGGAATTCTTCCGCAACCTGCCCGCCCGGGCGCAATAAGCTTCCCGCCCGGCGCTGGCATGCCGGGCATTTCCCCTTTGCAATCAATGGCCTGGCGCGCGGGCGCCGTGCGCTGCCTGCGCGCCGGCCATGCCAGCCTGCGGCACGATTGCGCCATATTCTGGCGTGAGCGGGAATGTCCTGGACGCCAGACACATCTTTGCGCCAGCGCAAACAGGCCGTTGCCCAGCGGTTTACAGTGACCTCATGCCTTGTGGGAGCAAGGCGCGGCGGTGGCAGGCCGCACGGGGAACAGGGGGATGCCATGGATATCCGCTACGGCTGTTTCTTGAGCTATGCACACGGCCAATATGCGTTCATGAACAAGTTCAAGAATGACCTCATCGAGGCCCTGGCCTGCTATCTGGAGCCGCACCTGGACCGCGAGGAAGTCCTGTTCATCGACAGCGAGCAGCTGGGCGGCGGCGACGACATCGACCTGCGCGTGGCGCGCGCCATGTGCCAGAGCGTGTGCATGATCGTGCTGTACACGCCGAAATACGAAGCGCACGGCTACACGCGGCGGGAATTTGCTGCCATGCAACTGATCGAGCAGGAGCGCCGCGCCTGGTATGAATTGCCCAGCCATCTGATCATTCCCATCATCATGACGCGCCATCCCGATGGTTTGCCGCAGCAAATCACGGAGTGGGGCCTGTACGTCGACTTTTCCGGCTACACCCTGGCCAGCGGCGACCTGAAATCGAATCCGCAATACCTGCCCGACATCGACCGCATCGTGCAGCGCATCGCCACGCATTACCACCTGCTCAAGCGGTCCACGCCGCCGGGCCACGATTGCAGCCGTTTCGTGCTGCCCGAGATTCCGCCGGAATGGCGCGCCGTTCCGCCTCCTCACTTTCCACGTTAATCACGTTAAAGGTACCGTTATGGAAAGCCAACGCCTCTCCCTGCCGCCTTTGAGCGCCCCTGGTGAAGTCGTCACCTTCTATTCCTACAAGGGCGGCACGGGCCGCACCATGGCGCTGTCGAATATCGCCGTGCTGCTGGCGCGGCGCGAAAACGCCAGCGTGCCGGTGCTGATGCTGGACTGGGACATGGAGGCGCCCGGCCTGCACCATTATTTCGAGCAGCACGAGGAACGCCCTGGCGTGCTGGAATTCTTCGAGGCTTGCCGCCAGCAGCTCGAGCGCATCGGCCTGGAGACGGCCGGCCAGCGCGGCGCGGGCGAGGGCGCGGACCACACTTCCCTGGCGCAGCGCGTGCTCGACGCCATCGACTGGCAGCAGTACGTGGTGCGCGTCGACCAGGGCAGTCCCCTGTACCTGATGCGCGCGGGGCGCTTCGACGCCAGCTACAGCGAGCGCCTGGCGCAGATGCGCTGGGATCACCTGTTCGACACCTGCCCGGCCCTGTTCCGCTGCTTTGCCGATACCCTGGCCCAGCACTTCCGCTACGTGCTGGTCGATTCGCGCACGGGGCGCACGGACAGCGCCGGCATCTGCACCACCCTGTTGCCGAAAAAGCTGGTGGTGGTCTTCACGCCGAACCGGCAAAGCCTGGAAGGCGTCGACGCGCTCGTCACGCGGGCCATTGAGTACCGCCGCAGCCACGAAGACGAACAGCGCCCGCTGCTCGTGTATCCCTTGCCCTCGCGCATAGAAATGGGCGACGGGGCGCAGCGCGCCGAGTGGCGCCGCGGCGACGCGCACAAGGGCATCGCCGGCTTCCAGCCCATGTTCGAGCGCCTGCTGCGTGCCTCCTACGGCTTGCCGCAGATCGCCCTCGACAGCTATTTCGACGAAGTGCAGCTGCAGCAGACGAAAACCTTTGCCTATGGCGAGCAGTTGGCCGTGCGCATCGACCAGGGCGGCGACCGCTTTTCCCTCACGCGCACCTTCGAAGCCTTCCTGCACTGGCTGACGGGTGGCTATTTTCCCTGGCAGTCGAGCCGCGAAATCGCCTTGCTGGCCGCCATCGGCGAGGCGCGCCAGGCGCTGCAGCTGGAACCGGGCCGCGCCGTGGCCCTGCCGCTGGCGCGCGACCTGGCCCGCTTGGGCGAGCTGTACCGCAAGGATGGCCGCAGCACGCAGGCCCTCGATGCCTTCCGGCAAAGCGTCGAGATCCGCGTGCGCCTGTTGGGCGAGGAACACCCCGACAGCCTGGCCGGCAAGAGCGGCATGGCGCGCCTGCTGCGCCAGTTGGGCAAGCTCGACGAAGCCCGCTTCCTGGAGGAAGACGTGGCCGACGTGCGCGAACGGCTGCAGGGCGCCGACCATCCCGATACCCTGGCCGCGCGGGCGTGCCTGGCGCAGACCCTGGCGCAGCAGGGCGAACTGGCGGCCGCGCTGCTGTTGCAGGACTACGTGCTGGACAGTTATGCGCGCCTGCTGGGCGAGGAGCACCCGATGACCCTGGGGGCGATGGACAGCCGCGCCGCCACTTTGCTGCGCATGGGGCGCCTGGCCCAGGCGCAGGAGGTGCTGGCCAGGGTGGTGGCGGCGCGCGCCCGCCTGTTCGGCGCCGAGCATGGCGACACCTTGCGCAGCAAGCTGGCCCTGGCGCAGGCGCTGGGGCGCGATGGCGACCTGGAAGGCGCGCGGCGCCTGCTCGATGCCGTGCTGCAGGCCCAGGGGCGGCGCCTGGGCGTCGACCATGCGGCCACCCTGGCCACGCGCGACTTGCTGGCCGACATCATGGCCGGCCAGGGCGACTGGGCCGGCGCGCGCCAGCTGCATGAAGACCAGGTGGCGGCGCGCGAGCGCACGCAGGGACTCGACCATCCGGAAACCCTGATGAGCCAGCGCAAGCTGGCCGAGGCGCTGCTGCGGCGCGGCGAGCTCGATGCAGCGCGCAGCGTGCAGGAGCAGGTGCTGGAAGTGCATGCGCGCCTGCTGGGCGAGGACCACCTCGATACCCTGCACAGCAAGAAACAACTGGCCGGCACCTTGCTGCAGCAGGGCGACAGCGCAGCGGCGCGCCTGCTGGAAGACGACGTGCTCAGCGGCAGCGACCGCCTCCTGAGTGCGCCCGTCACGGGGCATGCCGAAAGCGTGCTCGACGGCGCGCGCCATCTGCAGGAAACCATACTCGCGGGCCGCGCCAACGGCCACGACGGGGCGGAGCCGGATACCCTGGCCAGCATGATCGGCATGTTGCAAGGCATGATCGAGCGCGAGCAGTATGCGCAGGCGGGCGAACTGGCCGAGCATTTGAAATCGTGCCTGCTGCGCCCGGGCGTGCCGGGCAGGCTGCGCAAGCGGGGTATGGCCCAGCTCAAAAGAATGTACAAATTGCAAGGCGACCTCGATGCCTTGCTGGCCTTGCAGGAAGACGAGGTGCAGGCGCTGGAGGGGGCGCTGTCGGAGGCGCGCATCGAGCAGCGCTGAGGCGGCGCGCCATGCCGGCCCGCCGGCAGAAAAAATGCTGCCGAAGGGCGTGCCATACGCGCAGTGTTGGCAATGCTTCAGGTAAAATCGCGTTATGAGAATTCTTATCAGTAACGACGACGGCTACCTTGCGCCTGGCCTTGCCGCACTGGCCGACGCGTTGGCGCCCATCGCCGAAATCGTGGTGGTGGCGCCCGACAGCAACCGCTCGGGCGCTTCCAATTCCCTCTCCCTGGACCGGCCCCTGTCCGTGCACAAGGCCGCCAACGGCTTTTATTTTGTCAACGGCACGCCCACCGACTGCGTGCACGTGGCGCTGACGGGCATGCTCATCGAGCGTCCCGACCTGGTAGTGTCCGGCATCAACAACGGCCCCAATATGGGCGACGACACCCTGTATTCGGGCACCGTGGCCGCCGCCACGGAAGGCTATCTGTTCGGCATTCCCGCCATCGCCTTTTCCCAGTCCGAATTCGGCTGGGTCAACCTGGATGCGGCCGCCCGCGTGGCGCGCGAGATCGTCGAGCGCCGCTACGATGCCTTGCAAAAACCGTATCTGCTGAACGTGAACATCCCGGCGATTCCCTACGAGCAAATGCAAGGCGTGGCGGCCACGCGCCTGGGCAAGCGCCATTCGGCCGAGCCGGTGATCCGCGCGCTCGATCCCCGTGGCCGGGAAATCTTCTGGATCGGCCCCGCCGGGGCCGCCAAGGAAGGTGGCCCCGGCACGGATTTTCATGCGATCGCACAAGGACAGGTCTCGATTACCCCGCTACAGATCGACCTGACGCATACCACCCAACTTGCTGCACTGGCAAAAGGCCTGGCATGACCGACAAGCCGCGTACCTTCCCCCTCACCCTCGATTCGCTGGCCGGCAAGCCCGCCAGGCAGGGCGGGGGACAGTCGCTGGCCCAGTCCAGGATCGCCACGCCGCAGACGGCCACGCAGAATGCGGCGCAAAACGCGGCCCGCGGCGGGGCGCCGCACCATGGCTCCCCGCCGCCCATCGCGCCGTCGCGCGCGCAGGCCATCGCCAATGAGCGGGCGCAGCCGGCGGTAGCGGCGGCGCCACGGCAAAACCCGCTCGTGTCGGACGCCGTGCGGCGCGCCATGGTGGCCCGCATCGCCAGGCAGGGCGTGAAGGACCAGGTGGTGCTCGACGCCATGCAGGCCGTGCCGCGCCACATGTTCATGGACGAGGCACTGGCCTCGCAGGCGTATATCGACGCTTCGCTGCCCATCGGCCACCACCAGACCATTTCCCAGCCGTACATCGTCGCGCGCATGATCGAGGTGATGCGCAATGGCGGGGCGCTGCAGCGCGTGCTGGAAATCGGCACCGGCTGCGGCTACCAGGCCACGGTGCTGTCGCTGGTGGCGAAAGAGGTGTATTCGATCGAGCGCATCCGGCCCCTGCACGAGCTGGCGAAGGCCAATCTGCGGCCGCTGCGCGTGTCGAATCTGCGCTTGCAGTACGGAGATGGTATGCTTGGCCTGCCGCAGGCGGCGCCCTTTGACGGGATCATCCTTGCCGCAGCCGGCCTGGAGGTCCCGCAAGCCCTGCTGGAACAGCTGACGCCAGGCGGGCGTCTGGTCGCGCCAGTCGGTGCTAAATTGCAACACTTACAACTCATTACCCGGGTGGGGAAAACGGAATGGACCAGCCAAACCCTGGAAGATTGCCATTTCGTGCCTTTGCGCCCGGGCACCATATGATCCCCGGATCAGCTAGCAAGCAGGACATACAATTACATGCGAATGATTAAGAAAAGTAACATACTGATATGCAGCGTCACGCTGGCCGCCCTGTTGAGCGGTTGCGGCACCACGGGCGTGCAGGCGCCGGTGGTGGAACGCCAGCCATTGAGTAGCAGCGCCGCCGCCAGCGACCCGCGCGACCGCGATCCCGCCTTCTATACGGTCAAGCGCGGCGACACGCTGTTGCGCATCGCCCTGGAACACGGCCAGAATTACCGCGACCTGGTGGCGTGGAATGACTTGAGCAATCCGAATGATATCAAGGTCGACCAGGTGTTGCGCGTGCTGCCGCCGAACGGCGACGCGGGCGGCGCGCAAACGTCGGCCATCGTCATGCCGCCCGTGACGGAAGTCAAGCCGGCCGCGCCCGTCGTGCCGAAGAAGACGGGACCGCGCGGCGAGAAGCGCGCGTATTCCGATGCCACCCTGGCCGAGCTGCGCGCCGATGGCAGCGGCGACGCCAAGCCTGCCCCGGCGCCTGCCCCGGCAGCGGCCGTCGCCGCCGCACCGGCCGCCGCCGCGGCAGCCCCTGCGGCATCGGCGCCTGGCGATGACAAGATCAGCTGGATGTGGCCGTCCGAGGGCAAGGTCATCGGCACTTTCGACGAAGGCAAGAACAAGGGCGTCGACATCGCCGGCAAGGCGGGCCAGCAGGTCGTGGCCGCCGGCGCAGGAAAAGTCATGTATGCCGGGAGCGGAATCCGTGGTTATGGTAATCTTGTTATCGTGAAGCACAGTAACAGCTTGCTGTCGGCGTATGCGCATAACCGCAGCATCCTGGTGAAGGAAGGGCAGAACGTCAACAAAGGCCAGGCCATCGCCGAGATGGGCGATTCCGATGCCGACCGCGTGAAGCTGCACTTTGAAATCCGCCAGCAAGGCAAGCCTGTCGATCCTTCGAAATTCCTGCCTAACCGTTAGGTAAAGCAATGACACACGCGCCGCACGACCCGCTGGACGATGACCCGGAACCGCCGGAAGAGGGGGCGGACGATGTCGTGACGGACGATGCGGGCGAACTCGACGGTATTGATGCCGTCGAGGCGGGCGAAGGCGGCGAAGTGGCCAGCGTCAGCGTGCTGGTCGAAAGTGTCGATGAACTGAAGAAAGTGCTGGCGGCCGAGCTGTCGACCGATACCACGCAGCATTACCTGAACCAGATCGGCACGCGGCCCCTGCTGACGGCGGCGCAGGAAGTGCATTACGCCACCCTGGCCAAGCAGGGCAACTTCGAAGCCCGGCAAACCATGATCGAGCACAACCTGCGCCTCGTCGTGTCGATCGCCAAGCATTACATCAACCGCGGCGTGGTGCTGCTCGACATGATCGAGGAAGGCAACATTGGCCTCATGCGGGCCATCGACAAGTTCGAGCCCGAGCGCGGTTTCCGTTTCTCCACCTATGCGACGTGGTGGATACGCCAGAGCATCGAGCGCGCCATCATGAACCAGGCGCGCACGGTGCGCCTGCCCGTGCACATGGTGCGCGAGCTGAACCAGATCCTGCGCGGCAAATATCACCTGGAAGCCCAGCACCACGACGGCAAGGATGCCACCGCGGAAGACATCGCCCACCTGGTGGGGCGTCCCGTGGAAGAGGTGCAGGATATCCTGGCCCTGTCCGAGCACGCCACCTCGCTCGACGCGCCGCTCGACAACGACCCGCAGTCGTCCCTGATGGACATGCTGCCGGGCGCCAGCGAAGACAGCCCCGACGCGCGCGCGGAACACCATGAAATGACAGTGCTCGTGCGCGACTGGCTGACCAAGCTGCCCGACAAGCAGCGCGTGGTCATCATGCGCCGTTTCGGCCTCGATAACGATGACCCGGCCACCCTGGAAACCCTGGCCGAGGAAATGGGCGTCACGCGCGAGCGCGTGCGCCAGATCCAGCAGGAAGCCTTGATCAAGCTCAAACGGGCTATGGCGGCACGCGGCGTCGTGCGCGACTCGTTATTGTAGGACGCCCGGTCCCGGCATTTCCGGGGCCGCATCTGCTATCATACGCCCCGCTCGCGGCGCCTGATCTTTCCCCCATTGTTTGCAAGTTCCAGCGCGGCCCTGCGTCCTGGCCCACTCTTACCTATTGATCGCTATGCAAGAAAATATCATCGAAATCAAATCGCTCGACATGGACGCCCGTGGCGTTGGCCATATTGAGAACGAAGACGGCTCGCCGGGCAAGGTCGTGTTTGTCGAAGGCGCATTGCCGGGCGAGCGCGTCAGCTTCGTGACGTTCAAGAAAAAGAAGAACTGGGAAATGGCCCGCATGACGGCGTTGCACCGCGAATCGTCCATGCGCGTCACGCCCAAGTGCAAGCATTTCGACAACTGCGGCGGCTGTTCCATGCAGCACCTGGAACCGTCGGCGCAGGTGGCGATCAAGCAGCGCGTGCTGGAAGACAACTTGTGGCATATCGGCAAGGTGCGTCCGCAAAGCATCATGCGCCCCATGTATGGCCCGACGTGGGGCTACCGCTACCGCGCGCGCCTGTCCGTGCGCCACGTCAAGAAGAAGGACGCCGTGCTGGTGGGCTTCCATGAAAAGAAATCGGCCTTCGTTGCCGATATGGACAGCTGTGAAATCTTGCCGCCGCACATCTCCGCCATGCTGCTGCCGCTGCGCGCGCTGATCGCGTCGCTGTCCATCTTCGACCAGATGCCGCAGATCGAGCTGGCTGTCGGCGAAGACGTCACGGCCATGGTCTTGCGCATCATGGCGCCCCTGACGGCCGACGACGAAACGAAGCTGAAAGCGTTTGCCGACGCATACGGCGTGCAATGGTGGCTGCAGGTGAAGGGTCCGGAAACGGCCGTGCCGTTTTACCCGCTGGACAAGCAGCTGCACTACCTGTTGCCGGAATTTGGCGTCAAGATGCCGTTCAAGCCCGTCGATTTCACGCAAGTGAACCACCACATCAACCGCGTGCTGGTATCGAAAGCCCTGCGTTTGCTGGAAGTGCAGCCGACGGACCGCGTGGCCGACCTGTTCTGCGGCCTGGGCAATTTCACCTTGCCGCTGGCCACGCAGGGCAGCGAAGTGGTGGGCATCGAAGGCAGCACCACCCTGACGGAGCGGGCGCTGGAAAACGCCCTGGCCAATGGCCTGGCGGAAAAAACCTCGTTCTCGACGCGCAACCTGTTTGAAGTGACGACGGATGACCTGATCGCGCTGGGCAAGTTCGACCGCATGCTGATTGACCCGCCCCGCGATGGCGCCATGGCCCTGTGCCAGGCCCTGGTCGGCCTGGCGCAAGCGCGTCCGGACATGCTGCCCAAACGCATCGTCTACGTGTCGTGCAGTCCCTCGACCCTGGCGCGCGACGCCGGCATCCTCGCGCTGGAAGCGGGTTATGTGCTGAGCAAGGCGGGCGTGGTGAATATGTTCCCGCATACGTCCCATGTGGAATCGATGGCGGTATTTGACCTGGCCTGATGGCGCACCTGAAAAAACGCCCGTGGCTGCGTTGCCTTGCCTGGCCGTACCATGCGTACTGCCTTCGGCAAGGCGCCTTGCCCTGAACGTTTTTCAGGCGCGTCGCGCGCGAGTTGACGCATAAGACACCGTGGGTGGCCAGGCAGGCACCCGCCGTTGTCCAGTGCAGCAAGGCAACAAGCCACCGCAATACCACTTACACTGTTGTATAAAATTGGTCTGTTTTTTTCGGATCGAGCGCTTTTCCTCCTCTTCCCCCTGCAGTTTTTTCGTTCTCCAGTAGGACAACACGCCGTACGCATAAGCTGCTGTGCTTTTTGCGCGAAGTGGTATTGCTTGCTCTGATGCCACTTCAAAACCACTTGACCGCCTATTTTTTCAGCAGCATGCTGTTCTTGCAACTGCAAAAAAACGATAACACAGGGTAGCTTTTATTGAAGCAGAGTGGTCTTTCCGCAAACCTGAACAGGAGACAGCGTGGAAAATTTAATACTCAGAAAAACGATCAGGAATATGATGGTATGCCTGGCCAGCGGCGGTGTGCTGGCGGCATGCGGCGGCGGTGGCGATGCCAGCGCGCCGGCCAGTTCGCAATTGCTCGCTGTCAGCACGGTGGCTTGCATCCCGTGGCAAGAGGGCGGCACATATAACGCGGGCACGGTGGTCACCTACCTGGGCGCCAATTACACGGCCCTGGTGACGCAGACGGATCACGTGGGGTCGGGCTGGAATCCCGTTTCCACACCGAGCCTGTGGAGCGCGGGCGGCGCCTGCGACGGCGGCACCACACCTACGCCAACGCCGACCCCCACCCCGACGCCCACCCCGACACCGACACCGACACCGAATCCCACGCCTACGCCGACTCCGGCACCGACACCCACCGGCAGCACCTGCGCGCTGGCCTGGGCTTCGGGCACGGCTTACAGCGCGGGTGCCGTCGTCAGCTTTGCCGGCACCAATTACCGCGCCAATTACTGGACCCTGGGCGACAATCCGTCGACCAACAACGGCGCCGCCGGCACGGGCAAGCCATGGACCAGCCAGGAACTGTGCAGCATAACGCCGACCCCGACCCCGACGCCGACGCCGACGCCAACGCCAACGCCAACGCCAACGCCAACGCCAACGCCGACCCCAACGCCGACCCCAACGCCGACCCCAACGGGCCGCGAAGTCGGCTCCTACTTCGCGCAGTGGGGCGTGTATGGCCGCGACTATGAAGTGGCGAACGTGCACACGAGCGGCGTGGCCGACAAGCTGACCTTCATCAACTACGCCTTCGGCAACATCTATCCGAAAAACGGCGGCTACGAATGCGGCATGATCACCAAGGCCGAGCCGGGCGCGACGAATCCGAATGCGCCCGACGCGGGCACGGGCGGCGATGCCGAGGCCGACTACATCCGCACGCCGAAGCGCACCGTCGATGGCCAGGCCATTCCGTGGGATGCTCCCCTGTCGGGCAACTTCCTGCAGTTGAAGAAGCTCAAGGCGGCGCACCCGAACCTGAAACTGTTCATCTCGCTGGGCGGCTGGAGCTGGTCGAAGAACTTCTCGGTGGGATCTGCCACCGATGCGCTGCGCAAGCAGATGGTCAGTTCCTGCATCGACCTGTACATCAAGGGCAACCTGCCGCTCTCGCAAGGGCGCGGTGGTCCGGGTTCGGCGGCCAACATCTTTGACGGCATCGACATCGACTGGGAATACCCGGTCGGCGGCGGCCAGCCGTACAACACGGTCAGCCCGAACGACAAGCGCAACTTCACCTTGCTGATGGCGGAATTCCGCAGCCAGCTCGATGCGCTGGGCGCCGCCAACGGCAAGCGCTACCTGCTGACGGCCGCCGTCGGTGCGGGCAAGGACAAGATCGACAACACGGAACCGGCCCTGTACTCGCAGTACATGGACTGGATCAACCTGATGACCTACGATTTCCACGGCGGTTGGGAAAACAGCACCAACTTCAACGCCCAGCTGTTTGCCGACCCTGCCGATCCGTCGACGGGCATGGCGCGCGAATACGTGGGCGACAAGGCGGTGCAGTACATGATCGCCGCCGGCGTGCCGCGCGACAAGCTGTTGCTGGGCATTCCGTTCTATGGCCGCGGCTGGACAGGCGTGGCGCCGGGACCGAATGGCGATGGCCTGTACCAGACGGCCACGGGCATGGCGCCGGGTGCGTACGAAGCGGGCATCGAGGACTACAAAGTCCTGGTATCGAAGGCCGGCACGCGCTACTACCATCCCGTCACCAAGCAGCTGTACCTGTACACGGGGGCGGGCGGCCAGTGGTGGAGCTATGACGATCCGACCGTCATCGGCACCAAGGTGAAGTACGTCAAGGACCAGGGCTTGCGCGGCGCGTTCTCGTGGGAACTCGACGGTGACGCGAATGGCGTGCTGGCAACGGAAGTGTGGAAAGTGCGGTAATGTTGATGTAGCGTAAGATGCGGCCGGGCAGCCCTGCTGTCCGGCCGTCTATTCACACACAATACAGGAGACGGGCGATGGCGGCGGTATCGACATTGGGAGCCAGCCAGCAGAAGCTGGAACAGCAGGAACTGAGCCGCGAATGGCGCAGCTGGATCGCGGAAAACCTCATGCTGGGCAGCCACCCATCGGCGCTGATGCCGGTGCTGCAGCAGGCCGGCATCGCGGCGCCCCTGGCGCGCCGCGAAGTGGAGCTGGCCCTGCAAAGTCCCTACCTGGCCGGCGCCGTGCGCCTGTCGAACCGGCTGGCCAAGCGCGACTGGGTGATCGACATCCAGCGCAGGCTGAACCAGCTGCGCGCGCCCGAGATTCCCCGCCGCGAGAAGCTGTCCGCGCAGGCATTCCTGGATGAATACTATTCCCTCAACCAGCCCGTCATCATCACCGGCATGATGGACGACTGGCCCGCCATGGCCAAGTGGAGTCCCGCCTACTTCCGCGACCATTTCGCGCAGCGCGCAGTGGAAGTGCAGTTCGGCCGCGAAGCGGACGCCCAGTACGAGATGAACAGCGTGGCGCACAAGCGCAAGATGGCCTTTGGCGACTACGCCAGCCTGGTCGAGGGCAGCGGCGCGACCAACGATTTCTATATGACAGCGAACAACAATTCGCAGAACCGGCAAGCCTTGCGCGAGCTGTGGGACGATATCGGCCAGCTGCCCGAATACCTGAAGCAGGAGGGCGCTCCCACGGGCTTCCTGTGGTTCGGCCCGGCCGGCACGGTGACGCCCTTCCACCACGACCTGACGAACAACTTCATGGCGCAAGTGGCGGGGCGCAAGCGCCTGCGCATCATGGCCGCCTGTGAAGTGGCGCGCGTGTACAACCAGCGCCACTGCTTCACGCCCGTCGACGGGCGCGCCATCGACGTGCAGCGCTACCCGCTGATGGCCGACGTGCAGGTGCGCGAATGCGTGCTGGCGCCCGGTGAAATCCTGTTTTTACCCGTCGGCTGCTGGCATTTCGTCGAAGCGCTCGACGTTTCCATGACGGTGGCGTTCACCAACTTCAAATGGGATAACGACTTTTACACAAAGTATCCATCGAATCACGACTTTTGATCGTGGCGCGCATTGCCGCGAACACGCAGGGAACAGCCGCCGAACAGGCGGCTTTTTTCATGCTACGGAGCGCTTCCTGTATAAGATATTTCCATAGAATAATTGATTGAAATCATTTTGCAGCAATTATTTTGATATGAATAGCCATGATGTTTCATTATCCAGATGCGGATGAGGGGTAGATAATTTTATGGCTGATGCGCCGCCGGGCACCTGATGTTGCTGTGCCGGCGCGCACCGGCACCGACAATCATCTGGAGGCGGCAGGGCATGAACACGCAGCACACGACACAAGCAGCAATGCAGTTGCAACAAGCGCCGGCATCCGGCACGGAACTTAAGCTCGACACGCGGCTGACCCGCGAAGCGGCCGAACTGCTGGCCAGGGCGGACATCCACTTGAACGGGCGCGCCGCCTGGGACATGCAGCTGCGCAAGCCCGGCGTACCGGAGCGGGCCTTCGCCAGCGGCAACCTGGGCCTGGGCGAGGCTTACATGGATGGCGACTGGGATGCAAATCAACTCGACGAATTCTTTTGCCATCTGCTGCGCGCCCGGGTAGCCGACGACGTGCGGCCCATGCGCCTGGCTTGCCACGCGCTGTACGCGCGCCTGTTCAACCTGCAGACGGAGCGCCGCGCCTGGATGGTGGGCAAGGAGCACTATGACCTGGGCAACGCCTTCTATGCGGCCATGCTCGATCCGCGCATGACCTATACCTGCGGCTACTGGAAGGACGCCGGCAACCTGGCCGAGGCGCAGGAAGCCAAGCTCGATTTGATCTGCCGCAAGCTGCGCCTGGAGCCGGGCATGCGCGTGCTCGACATCGGCTGCGGCTGGGGCAGTTTCATGCGCTATGCGGCGGAAAAATACCAGGTGCAGTGCGTGGGCGTGACGATTTCGCAAGAGCAGGTCGCCTACGCGCGCGGCATGCCGGGCGGAGAAAACCTGGACTTCCGCCTGCAGGATTACCGCGACACCAATGAAAAATTCGACCGCATCGTCAGCATCGGCATGTTCGAGCATGTGGGGCACAAGAACCACCGCACCTTCATGCAAGTGGCGCACCGCTGCCTGGAAGACGACGGCCTGTTCCTGCTGCACACGATCGGCAAGAACAAGCGCGATTCCGCGTGCGACCCGTGGATCGACAAATACATCTTCCCGAATGGCGACTTGCCCTCCATCGGCCAGATCGGCGACGCCATCGATGATCTGTTTGTCGCCGAGGACTTGCACAACTTCGGCGCCGACTACGACAAGACCCTGATGGCCTGGCACGCGAACTTTGAGCAGGCCTGGCCGCAGTTTGCGGCCCAGCTGGGCGAGCGCTTCCACCGCATGTGGTCCTACTATTTGCTGTCCTGCGCGGGCGCCTTCCGCGCGCGCGACCTGCAGCTGTGGCAATGGGTCTTGTCGAAGCAGGGTGTATTGGGTGGCTACGGGCGTGTCAGTTGAGATGCGCGTCAGCTGATATGATGGCTTGATGGATATCAATCAAGCGCGTACCTTCCTGGAAGTGGCTTCCTGCGGCAGCTTCATCATGGCGGCCGAACGCATGCACGTGACGCAGACGGCCGTCAGCGCCCGCATCCGCACCCTGGAGCAGCAGCTGGGGCGTCAATTGTTCGTGCGCAACAAGGCGGGCGCGCGCCTGACGTCGGCCGGCGAGCGCTTCATGCGCCACGCGGCCACCATGGTGCAGGTGTGGGAGCGGGCGCGCCATCAGGTGGCCTTGCCGCCGGGGCGCGACGACGCCGTCAGCATCGGCTGCGAGCTGAGTTTGTGGCAGCCGCTGCTCGGCGACTGGCTGATACGCATGAGCCGCGACTGCCCCGAGATCGCCTTGCGGGCCGAAGTCGACAGTCCCGCGCGCCTGCTCGACGCCGTGCACGACGGTTCGCTCGACCTGGCCGTGCTGTACAACCCGCCGCAGCGCCCGGGCCTCGTCAGCGAACTGCTGGCCGAGGAAAAGCTCGTGATGGTGACCTCGCGCGACGACGGGCAGATGCATGCCGATGCGTATGTGTACGTGGACTGGGGGCCGGCGTTTGCCGCCAACCACCAGGCGGCGTATCCTGAACTGAGCAGCCCGCCCGTCTCCATTTCGCTGGGGCCGCTGGCCCTCGTGTATCTGCTGGAGGTGGGCGGCGCCAGCTACTTCCGCATCGGCAGCGCGCAGCCTTACCTCGACGCGGGCCTCCTGCACCGCGTGCACGACGCGCCCGAATTCTCGCACTCCGCCTACGCCGTGTATGCGGCCCAGCGCGACAACCCGACCCTGGACCGCGCCCGCGCCTGCCTGATCGAGGTGGCGGAGAAGATCAAGTAAGTTCGACAGACGTAAAAAAGCCGACCCGCGGGTCGGCTTTTTGCTGTTTCAATCGCAGCGCTTAGTCGCGGCTGCCGCCGGCGAAGCCCAGGAGCGACAACAGGCTGGTGAAGATGTTGTACACGTCCAGGTAGATGCGCAGGGTGGCCGAGATGTAGTTGGTCTCGCCGCCGTTGATGATTTGCTGCACGTCATACAGGATGTAGGCCGAGAAGATGGCGATGGCGACCATGGAGATCACGATCGACAGTGCCGACAGGCCCAGGAAGATGTTCGCCACCGATGCCAGGATCAGCACGATCACGCCGGCGAACAGCCATTTGCCCATCGCGGAAAAATCGCGCTTCGACACCGTGGCGATCGTCGCCATCACGGCCAGGATGGTGGCCGTGCCGCCGAATGCCGTCATGATCAGCATGCCGCCGTTCGAGTAGCCGAGCGTGCGCGTCAGGATAGGCGTGAGCATCAGGCCCATGAAGAAGGTAAAGCCCAGCAGGACGGCGACGCCCAGGCCCGAGTTCTTGGTTTTCTCGATCGCGTACATGAAGCCGAAAGCGACGGCCATGAAGATGATGAAGCCCATGCCGCCGGTCAGCATCGGCAAATGCATTTGCACGCCGATGAAGGCGCCCAGCACGGTCGGTATCATGGACAGTGCCAGCAGCCAGTAAGTGTTGCGCAAGACCTGATGGCGGACTTGCTGCATGCCCCCCGACAGGTCAAAGGTGCGTTGCATGTTCTGATTCATAGTGCCTCCGTGTTGTCAATTCAAATTACTACTTTGCCCAAGGATAGCATGGACCCCGGTTTTTACAAAAAAACCAGCTTAAGATTTAATTAAACTCAGGCAAGGGCGGAAGATGCCCACCTGCCTGTCTGGGTGATATGGGGTGGAGTATGGTAAAATCAAAGGTTGATTGAGTTATCAATTTACCGTTTTAAACCTTTCTTTTTATTGGAGTTTTCACACATGGCAATCGAACGCACCCTGTCGATCATCAAACCAGACGCAGTTGCAAAAAACGTAATCGGTCAAATCTACACCCGTTTTGAAAACGCTGGCCTGAAAATCGTTGCAGCACGCATGACCCAACTGTCGCGCGAACAAGCTGAAGGCTTCTACGCAGCGCACAAAGAGCGCGGTTTCTTCAAAGACCTGGTCGACTTCATGGTTTCCGGTCCAGTCATGATCCAGGCCCTGGAAGGCGAAAACGCCGTTCTGGCCCACCGTGACCTGATGGGCGCGACCGATCCGAAGAAAGCAGAAAAAGGCACGATCCGCGCCGATTTCGCCGATTCGATCGACGCTAACGCCGTACACGGTTCCGACGCTGTCGAAGCTGCTAAAGTGGAAATCGCTTACTTCTTCCCAGAACTGAAGGCTTAATTGTCTTAGATAACGTTATTTCCTGGCGTTATCTGTGAAATAACTTATCACCCCCTGTTCCCGCTGCGCTGTGGAGTTTTTGCTCCGGATGCGCGCGGGGACGGATTTTTAGAATAGACAAGATCATGAATACGACGACCCTCACCAACTTGCTGGACCTCGATCCCGCGCAACTCATCGCCTACTGCGCCGAGTTGGGGGAGAAACCGTTTCGTGCGAAACAATTGCAACGTTGGATACACCAGTTCGGCGCTTCCGATTTCGACGCCATGACGGACCTGGCCAAGTCGCTGCGCGACAAGCTGGCCACGCGCGCCGAAGTGCGCGCCCCGGCCATCATCAGCGACCACACGTCGACGGACGGCACGCGCAAGTGGCTGGTCGACGTGGGCAATGGCAATGCCGTGGAAACCGTGTTCATTCCGGAAGAAAACCGCGGCACCCTGTGCATCTCGACCCAAGCCGGCTGCGCCGTGAACTGCCGTTTCTGCTCGACGGGCAAGCAAGGCTTCAACCGCAACCTCAGCGTCGGCGAAATCATCGGCCAGCTGTGGATGGCCGAATTCGAATTGCGCCGCACCAAGGGCATCGAACCGGGCCCGAAAGGCGAGCGCCAGATCACCAACGTGGTGATGATGGGCATGGGCGAGCCCCTGCTGAACTTTGAACCGACCGTCACGGCCCTGAAATTGATGCTTGACGACAACGCCTACGGCCTGTCGCGCCGTCGCGTGACCCTGTCGACGTCGGGTGTGGTGCCGATGATGGACAAGCTGTCGCAGGAAGTGCCGGTGGCCCTGGCCGTCTCGCTGCACGCCTCGAACGATGCCTTGCGCGACGGTTTGATTCCACTGAACAAGAAATATCCGCTGAAGGAATTGATGGCGGCGTGCAAGCGCTACCTGGAATTCGCCCCGCGCGATTTCATCACCTTCGAATACTGCATGCTCGACGGCGTCAACGACAGCGACGAGCACGCGCGCGAACTGCTGGCGCTGGTGCAAGACCGCGAGTTCGGCGTGAACTGCAAGTTCAACCTGATTCCCTTCAACCCGTTTCCCGAGTCGGGCCTGTTCCGCTCGAAGAACCCGCGCATCAAGGCCTTTGCCCAGGTGCTGATGGATGGCGGCATCATCACCACCGTGCGCAAGACGCGTGGCGACGATATCGATGCGGCCTGCGGCCAGCTGGCCGGCGAAGTCAAGGACCGCACGCGGGTGCAGGAACGCATGGAAAAGATGACGGAGTATCAACAGAAATTCGGCGCCAATTTCGGCAAGATCGTGGAGATCCGCTCCTGATGGGAGAAGGCATGGCTTACCATCGCTCGCTCGCTGTGGCCGCTGTTAGCCTGGCTGTGCTGCTGGTCGGCTGTGCCTCTTCCACGCCGGATGCCGGCGCCAGGGCCGCGCGCCAGGATGCGCAGGCCAGCGCCCCGCAGCGTGCCGCGCTGCGCCTGCAGCTGGCCAGCGCGTATTATGCGCAAGGCCAGCTGGACGTGGCCCTGGCGGAAGCGGAGCAGGCCGTGCAGCTGGCGCCGGACGATGCGCAAGCGTATGGCATGCGCGCCCTGATCTTCGCGGCCCAACGGCAAACTTTGCCAGCCGAGAAAGATTTCCTTTACGCTTTGCGCCTGGCGCCCCACAATCCTGAGTTGAGCAATAATTACGGTCTGTTTTTGTGCCAGACGGGACGCGCCGCGCAATCGCTGGCGTATTTCGATGCGGCCCTGGTCGACGCGGCGTATGTGTCGCCGGAAAAGGCGCTCAATAACGGGGGCGCCTGCAGCCTGGCCCTGAAAGATTACCCGCGTGCGGGGGCATATTTGTTGCGCGCCGTACGCATCGCACCGGACGTGGCAGTGACGAACGCCGGCCTGGTGCGCGTGTATTACCAACAGCAAGACTACCGGCAGGCGGCCTATTATTTGCAGCGGCTCGGTAAGATAGCGACAATGGAGAGCCAGACGGCCGATGTGCTGTGGCTCGGGATCAAGGTGCAGCATAAGCTCGGGGATGCGGGTGCGGAAGCTGGCCTGGGGGCGCATTTGCGCAACCACCATTCCGGCTCGCCCGAATATGCTGCTTATCAAAATGGGGCGTTTGATGAGTGAGACAGGGATACCAATGAATTCAGAGTGGGCAGAAACGCCTCGGCAGCAGCCCCAGGGCAATCTGGCGTCGGCCGGCGCGCAGTTGAAGGCGCAGCGCGAAGCGCTGGGCTGGCCGGTGGAGCAGGTGGCGGACCAGCTCAAGCTGGCGCCGCGCCAGGTGATCGCGCTGGAAGAGGGCGACATGGCGGCCTTGCCGAACCTGGCGGTCGTGCGCGGTTTCGTGCGCGCCTATGCCAAGGTGGTGCGTCTTGACGCGGCACCGCTGGTGGCCATGATCGAAGTCCATCCGGCGCCGGCGCAGGACCCGGCCGCGCCCGTGCGGCGTGAAATTTCCGCCACGTTTTCCGAATCGCGCTTCCCGTCGATGACGCAGCGTTCGTCGAACCAGGCGCCCCTCTGGATCGCCGGCGTCGTGGCCGTCGTCGCGGTTGCCTTCGGCGCGTACAAGCTCGGTTATGTGCCGGCCAGCCTGCTGTCCTCGCATGCCGAGAAGGAAGCCGTGCATGCGGACGTGGGTCCCGTGGAAACGACCCTGATCAAGCCGGGCCAGGACCTGACGCCCGTGCAGACGCCGTCCGTGCCGCTGATTTCCGTGCCGCCGCCGCCAGGCAACGACACGCAGACGGGCGCGCCGACCGCTTCCGCCGCCGCTTCGGCGCCGGCTGCCGCCGCAGTGCCGCCGGCCGCCGCACCGGCCGCGACTGCCCCGGCTGTGGCCACGCCGGCCGCCGTTACGCCGCCTGCCGCCGCTGCGGCCGTTGGCGCGAATGCGCTGGTGCTGAAGGTGGAACAGGATTCGTGGGTCGAGATCCGCCGTCCTGGCACCACGCCGCTGATTTCGCGCATGGTCAAGGCGGGTAGCACGGAAACGTTCGATATCACGGGTCCGGCCACCCTGGTGGTGGGCAAGCCGGGTGTTGTGCAGGCAACCTTGCGCGGCGCCAAGCTGGACTTGCCGACCGTCGCGGGCGGCACGATTTCGCGCGTGAGCATTAAGTAATTGTCAAACAAGCATCAATCAGGCATTGAAATTAGTCGGTTAAGCAAGTAGTTTAAATAAGCAAACTCAGAAGATAATATTATGGCGACTTCGAAAACAGCGATCGGCTCCGGCCCTTCCGATCGGCGCGACAGCCGCAAGGTGCTGATCGCGCACGGCCAGCGCCAGATCTGGGTGGGCGGCGACGCCCCCGTGGTGGTGCAGTCGATGACGAATACGGATACGGCCGATGCCATCGGCACGGCGATCCAGATCAAGGAACTGGCGCGTGCCGGTTCGGAACTGGTGCGCCTGACGGTGGACCGCCCGGAAGCGGCTGCGGCCGTGCCCTACATCCGCGAACAGCTCGACAAGATGGACATCGATGTGCCGCTGGTGGGCGATTTTCACTATAACGGCCATACCCTGCTCAACGATTATCCCGATTGCGCGCGCGCGCTGTCGAAGTACCGCATCAATCCGGGCAACGTGGGCAAGGGCGCCAAGCGCGACACGCAATTCGCGCAAATGATCGAAGCGGCGTGCCGCTATGACAAGCCGGTGCGCATCGGCGTGAACTGGGGCAGCCTGGACCAGGCCTTGCTGGCGCGCATCATGGACGAAAACGCGGGCCGCGCGGAACCGTGGCCGGCGCAAGCCGTCATGTACGAGGCGCTGGTGACGTCGGCGATTGAAAACGCCGTGCGCGCCGAAGAGCTGGGCCTGGGCCGCGACAAGATCATCCTGTCCTGTAAGGTATCCGGCGTGCAGGACCTGATCGCCGTGTACCGCGAACTGGCGCAGCGCTGCGACTATCCGCTGCACCTGGGCCTGACGGAAGCGGGCATGGGCAGCAAGGGCATTGTCGCGTCCACGGCGGCCCTGGCCGTGCTGCTGCAGGAAGGCATCGGCGACACCATCCGCATCTCGCTCACGCCCGAGCCGGGCGGCGACCGCACGCGCGAAGTCATCGTCGGCCAGGAAATCCTGCAAACCATGGGCTTGCGCAAGTTCGCGCCCATGGTCATCGCCTGTCCCGGCTGCGGCCGCACGACGTCGACCACCTTCCAGGAGCTGGCCGACAACATCCAGACGTATTTGCGCGAGCAGATGCCGGAATGGAAGAAATCGTACCCGGGCGTGGAAGCGATGAACGTGGCCGTCATGGGTTGCATCGTTAACGGCCCGGGCGAATCGAAGCATGCGAACATCGGCATCAGCCTGCCCGGCACGGGCGAGTCGCCGGCCGCGCCCGTGTTTGTCGACGGCGAAAAAGTCGTCACCCTGCGCGGCGAACGCATCGTCGAGGAATTCCAGGACATCGTCTTGAATTATGTAAAGAGTCACTACGGAAAAACGGTTGCCGCCTGAGCCTGATCCGATCAAAAGCAAAGAAGAATACTATGTCCGAAAATAAGAAGTTCGATAAAATTACCGCGGTGAAAGGCATGAATGACGTGCTGCCCGCCGACGCCCCGCTGTGGGAATTGTTTGAAAACACGGCGCAGTCCGTGCTGCAAAGCTATGGTTTCCAGCAGATCCGCACGCCGATCGTGGAAGAGACGAAACTGTTCGCGCGCGCCATCGGCGCCGTGACCGATATCGTGGAAAAGGAAATGTATTCGTTCACCGATTCGATGAACGGCGACAACCTGACCCTGCGTCCCGAAGGCACGGCCGGCGTGGTACGCGCCGTCGTCGAGCATAACCTCGTCTACGAAGGCCCGAAACGCCTGTGGTACAAGGGCCAGATGTTCCGCCACGAGCGTCCGCAGAAGGGCCGCTACCGCCAGTTCCACCAGTTCGGTGTGGAAGCCATCGGCTTCACGGGCCCGGACATCGACGCGGAAATCATCATGCTGTCGCGCCGCCTGTGGGATGACCTGGGCCTGGAAGGCATCCGCCTGGAACTGAACTCGATCGGCGACGCGGCCGAGCGCCTGCGCCACCGCGCCGACCTGATCGCCTACCTGGAAAGCCACAGCGAGCTGCTCGACGAAGAAGCCAAGCGCCGCCTGCACAGCAATCCGCTGCGCATCCTGGACACCAAAAACCCTGCCATGCAGGACCTGGTCAATGGCGCGCCGAAGCTGCTGGACTACCTGGGCGAGGAATCGCTGGCCCACTTCCACGGCGTGCAGAAGATCCTGAACCACAACAATATTCCGTTCACCATCAATCCACGCCTGGTGCGCGGCCTCGATTACTACAACCGCACCGTGTTCGAGTGGGTCAGCGACAAGCTGGGCGCGCAAGGCACGGTCTGCGCCGGCGGCCGCTATGACGGCATGGTGGAAATGTTCGGCGGCAAGCCGACGCCCGCCGTCGGTTTCGGCATGGGCGTGGAGCGCCTGGTGCTGTTGATGAAGGACGCGGCCGAGCCGGAAGCCCCGGCCCAGTGCGACGTCTACCTGGTGCACCAGGGCGAGCAGGCAGGCTTGCAAGCCTTCGTGCTGGCCGAGCGGATTCGCGATGCGGGCCTGGACGTTGTGCTACATTGCGCAGCGAGCAACGGCGGCGGCAGCTTCAAGACGCAAATGAAGAAGGCCGATGCCAGCGGCGCGGCGTTTGCCGTGATCCTGGGCGACGATGAAATCGCCAATCATGTCGCCACGGTGAAAGCCATGCGCGAAGCCGATGCGGGCGCGCAGCAGAACACGGTGCCGTTCGACGACGTCGTCGACTACGTGGTGGACCAGATCATCGGCGACCACGATTGCGGCCACGACCATGGCCCTGGCGGCCACGTGCATCACCACCACTGATTTGAAGCAAGACCGTTCCACCCTCGATCAACTACTCATTAAAACTGACGACCCATGGCATACGATCACGAAGAACAAGAACAACTGGCAACCCTCAAGGCCTGGTGGCAGCGCAATGGCAATCTGACCTCCTGGGTCCTGATCGTGGCGCTGGCCGGCTACAGCGGCTGGGCCGGCTGGCAGTACTACCAGCGCACGCAGGCGGCGCAAGCGGGCCAGTTGTACGACGAACTGCAAAACGCCATCACCGCCAAGGATACGGCCAAGGTGATGCGCGCGGCCGGCGACATGCAATCGCGCTTCAGCGGCACGGCGTATGCGCAGATGAGCGCCCTGGCCGCGGCCAAGGTGGCGTTCGACGCGAATGACCTGAAAACGGCGAAGACCCAGCTGCAATGGGTGGCCGAGCATGGCACGGAAGAGTACAAGGCCATCGCCAAGCTGCGCCTGGCCGGTGTCCTGCTGGACGAGAAAGCCTACGATGAAGCGCTGAAAGTACTGGCGACGGCGACTGTGCCGCAATTTGCCGGCGCCGTGGCCGACCGCAAGGGCGACATCCTGGTGGCACAAAACAAGCTGGCCGATGCCCGCACCGCCTACCTGGCCGCGATAGCCGCGACGGACAAGAACAATCCAGGCCGTCAATTGATCCAGGTCAAGCTGGAAGCGATCGGCGGTACGGTACCGGAAGACAAGGCCAAGGCTGACAAGGCTGCCGCCTGACAGGAACACTGATGGTGCGGCTGCGCGGCGTTTTTGCCGCCTGCCTTGCCCTTACAAGTACAAGAAAAAGGTTGGATAACACTTATGCGTGTCACTGAAAAGCTGGTAGCTGCAAGCCTGTTGGCCCTGATGGCCGGTTGCTCTTCCTGGAATCCGTTCGCCTCGAAAGATCCGAAAACCGAGCCAGCCAAGCTCGTCGAGTTAAAATCGAGCCTTGCCGTGCGCGACGCCTGGAAATATTCGATCGGCAAGGCGGGCGTATATGCGTTCTCGCCGGCGCTGGCGGGCAGCAGCGTGTACGTGGTCAGCGCCGACGGCGCGCTGGCGCGCCTCGATGCAGCCAGCGGCCGTGAAGCGTGGCGCATCAAGGCGGGCAGCGACATCACGTCGGGTGCCGGCAGCGACGGCACGGTCGTGGCCGTGGGCGCCGCCAAGGGCGCCGTGCTGGCCTTCGATGCCGATGGCAAGCAATTGTGGAAGGCGCAGGCGTCCAGCGAAGTGCTGACGCCGCCAGTGGTGGGGCAGGGCGTGGTGGTGGTGCGCAGCGTGGACAACCGCATCGTCGGCCTGGATGCCAAGACGGGCGAGCGCAAGTGGACCGTGCAGCGCGCCACACCGGCATTGACCCTGCGCAATGCGCCGGGCATGGTGCTGGGCGGCGCGAACGTCTACGTGGCCCAGCCGGGCGGCAAGCTGCTGGCACTGACGGCGGCCACCGGTGTGGTACGCTGGGAGATCATCGTCAGCGAGCCGCGCGGCGCCACCGAACTGGAGCGCGTCTCCGACATCGCCGGCACGCCGGTGGTGTTCGAAGGCGAAGTGTGCACCGTCACGTACCAGGGCAAGGCGGGCTGCTTCGACGCCGCCACGGGCGTGCCGCGCTGGACCAAGCCGATCTCGTCCGACGTGGGCGTGGCCGTCGACCAGCGTTTCGTGTTTACCGCCGATGACCAGGGCGCCGTGGTGGCGTTCAGCCGCGAAGGCGGCCAGAGCGCCTGGAAGAATGACGCGCTGGCACGCCGCCGCCTGTCGACGCCGGCCTCGTTCGGCCGCAGCGTCGCCGTCGGCGACTATCAGGGTTATATCCACTTCCTGTCACGGGAAGATGGCGCATTAATAGGTCGGATCAGCACCGACGGCAGCCCGATTGTTGCGGCTCCCGTTGTTGCCGGTTCGAATTTGATTTTTCAAACCCAATCAGGGACAGTGACCGCTCTCGCGGTCGAGTAATGTAATGAAGCCGGTAATTGCACTTGTTGGTCGACCCAATGTTGGGAAATCGACCTTATTCAATCGTCTGACCCGCTCGCGCGATGCGCTGGTGGCGGATTTGCCTGGGTTGACGCGCGATCGTCACTATGGCGAAGGCCGTGTCGGCGAACGTCCCTTCCTCGTCATCGATACGGGTGGTTTCGAACCCGTCGCCAAGGAAGGCATCATGCACCAGATGGCACTGCAGACCAAGCAGGCCGTGGCCGAGGCCGACGTGGTGGTGTTCATCGTGGACGGCCGCCAGGGCCTGACCCCGCATGACAAGACCATCGTCGACTTCCTGCGCAAGAGCGGCCGCCCGGTCTTGCTGGTGGTTAACAAAAGCGAAGGCATGCGCTATACGGCCGTCGTGTCCGAATTCTATGAATTGGGCATGGGCGATCCGTATGCGATCTCGTCGGCGCACGGCGACGGCGTCAACGACCTCGTCGAAGTGATGCTGGACCTGGCCTTCGCGCAGCGTCCGGATGAGCCGGAAGAGCTGGAAAAGACCGACCGCGGCATCAAGATCGCCCTCGTCGGCCGTCCGAACGTGGGCAAGTCGACCTTGATCAACACCCTGCTGGGCGAAGAGCGCGTTATCGCCTTCGACATGCCGGGCACGACGCGCGATTCGATCGAGATTCCGTTCGAGCGCGATGGCCAGCAATACACCTTGATCGACACGGCCGGTATCCGCCGCCGCGGCAAGGTATTCGAAGCGATCGAGAAATTCTCGGTGGTAAAAACCCTGCAGTCGATTTCCGAAGCCAACGTGGTCGTGCTGATGCTCGACGCGCAGCAGGATATTTCCGAGCAGGACGCGCATATCGCCGGCTTCATCCTGGAATCGGGCCGCGCGCTGGTGGTGGCCGTGAACAAATGGGATGGCTTGCAATCGCACCAGCGCGACGAAATCAAGATCGATATCGACCGCAAGCTCGATTTCCTGTCGTTCGCGCAGATGCATTTCATTTCGGCGCTGAAGGGCACCAACATCGGTCCGCTGATGAAGTCGCTCAACGCCGCGTATGCGGCCGCCATGTGCGACCTGTCGACGCCGAAGTTGACGCGCGCCCTGATCGAGGCCGTGGAGAAGCAGGAGCCGCGCCGCAAGGGCTCGATCCGTCCGAAGCTGCGCTATGCCCACCAGGGCGGCATGAACCCGCCTGTGATCGTGATTCACGGCAATGCACTCGACGCCGTGGGCGATCCGTACAAGCGTTATCTGGAAAAACATTTCCGCGATACGTTTGCATTGGTCGGTACGCCGCTGCGCATCGAGTTGCGTACGGGTAAAAACCCGTTTGCGCGCACGCCAAGCAAGTAAAATTAAGTGCATATTAAGGCGCCGCAGAGATAATGCGGCGCCGACAGCAAATAAATAGGGCCATTTGCACGGAAATAATAAAGTGTTAATGCGCCATGCGCGACAGCGATCGCGAAAACAGGTTACAGTAGCTGCGATGCATCTTTCTCTCTTTGAAAGGTGTGAGAGCACTTGAAATCAAGCGAGTCGCCTCCAATTCTTACACAACAACATAAACAACGGAGCTGTTATGAGCAACAAAGGGCAACTGTTACAAGACCCATTCCTCAATGCATTACGCAAAGAGCATGTTCCTGTCTCGATTTATCTGGTCAATGGCATTAAATTGCAGGGCCATATCGAATCGTTCGATCAATATGTCGTATTGCTGCGCAATACGGTCACGCAGATGGTCTACAAGCATGCCATCTCGACGGTGGTGCCGGCCCGTGCCGTCAATCTCAATATTGAATCTGAAGCGGAGTAAAGCGTTGAGCTTGACGGCCCAGCGCCTTTCACTCCCCATCGCCCCCGTCCGCGCCAGCGGCGCTGATGCGTTTGCATCGGCGTCGGCGTCCGCCTCAACGTATCCGATGCCATCATGCGCGCGGCACTAGTCGGGGTTGACTTCGGTCACAGCGACTTTGCCGCCAGCATGGAGGAACTCATGCTGTTGTCGCGTTCCGCCGGTGCGGATCCGATTTCCACCATCACGGCCAAGCGTTCCAGTCCGGATTCCGCGTACTTCGTCGGCAGCGGCAAGGCCGATGAAATTGGCGACGCCGTCGTCAACGATGGCCTGGAAATCGTCATCTTCAACCATGCCCTGTCACCTGCCCAGCAGCGCAATCTGGAAAAGCGCCTGAATGTGCGCGTGCTCGACCGTACCAGCCTGATTCTCGATATCTTCGCGCAGCGCGCCAAGAGCCACGAAGGCAAGCTGCAGGTCGAGCTGGCCCAGTTGCAGCATCTGGCCACGCGCCTGATCCGCGGCTGGACTCACCTGGAACGGCAAAAGGGCGGTATCGGCTTGCGCGGTCCCGGCGAGACGCAGCTCGAGACCGACCGCCGGCTGATCGGCGAGCGTGTCAAGTCCCTGCGCGCGCGCCTGGAAAAGCTGCACAAGCAGCGCGAAACGCAGCGCCGCGCGCGCGGCCGCAATCACACATTCTCGGTGTCCCTCGTCGGCTACACCAATGCCGGGAAGTCGACCCTGTTCAATGCCGTGACCAAGGCCGGCGTGTATGTCGCCGACCAGTTGTTCGCCACCCTGGACACCACCTCGCGCCGGGTTTACCTGGGCCAGGAAGTGGGCAATGTGGTGATCTCCGACACGGTCGGCTTCGTGCGCGAATTGCCGCACCAGCTGGTGGCCGCCTTCCGCGCCACGCTCGAGGAGACCATCCATGCCGATCTGCTGCTGCACGTCGTCGACGCCGCGTCGCCGGTGCGCATGGAGCAGATCGAGCAGGTCAACCTGGTCCTGAAAGAGATCGGCGCCGATCATATCCCGCAAATCCTCGTGTGGAACAAGATCGATGCGGCAGGGCTGGAACCTTCGGTGGAACGCGATGAATATGCTACGATCAGTCGCGTGTTCGTCAGTGCGCAGAAGGGCAGCGGTCTCGACCTGCTGCGCGATGCCATTGTCGAAATGGCCAGGAAGGCGCCCGGTTCGGCCCACCTCTATCAGAACGATGAGAGCGGCGAAGCTGCGCTGCAGGAAGATCAGTTTGACGGTCAGCACGACCAGCACGATGGCGCCGCCCCGGACCAGGACGAAGAGCCTGGCGAGGACGATAGGTTTTCCACCCACTCCCAAGTCGGAACACGATAGTTATGCTTGTCTCCCTACTCAAAAAAACAGGCTTGAAGTTGTCCCTGAACGATCCCCGCTGGGGCAATCGCAA
This sequence comes from Janthinobacterium sp. GW821-FHT03C08, assembly GCF_059420905.1. Classification (NCBI taxonomy): domain Bacteria; kingdom Pseudomonadati; phylum Pseudomonadota; class Betaproteobacteria; order Burkholderiales; family Oxalobacteraceae; genus Janthinobacterium; species Janthinobacterium sp. GW821-FHT03C08. The sequence continues at coordinate 103,147 of NZ_JBWKUP010000018.1, forward strand.
GGACGACGGCAAGAAAGCCCAAGAAGGCAAAAAGCCCGGCGAAGGTCCGCCGGACCTCGACCAGCTGTGGCGCGATTTCAATCAGCGCCTGAACGCCTTTTTCGGACAGAAGAACCGTCCCGACAACGGCGGCAATGGCGGCGGCGGCCCGCGCCCTGACATGAAGGGTGCCGGCATCACGGCCGGCGTCGTCGGCGTGATCGCCGTGCTGATCTGGCTCGCCAGCGGCGCCTTCATCGTGCAGGAGGGGCAGAGCGGCGTCGTGCTGACGTTCGGCAAATACAGCCACACCACGCCGGCCGGTTTCAACTGGCGCTGGCCGTATCCGTTCCAGACCGACGAAACCGTCAACGTGTCGCAGGTGCGTACCGTGGAAGTGGGTTATCGCACGTCGCTGCGCAACAAGCAGGCCAGCGAATCGCTGATGCTGACGGACGATGAAAACATCATCGACATCCAGTTCGCGGTGCAGTACACCCTGAAAGATCCGGTGGCCTGGCTGTTCAGCGTGCGCGACCAGGAAGACACCTTGCGCCAGGTCGCCGAAACGGCGATCCGCGAAGTGGTCGGCCGCAGCAAGATGGACTTCGTGCTGTATGAAGGACGCGAGAAAGTCGCCTACGAAACGCAGCAGCTGATGCAGCAGATCCTCGACCGCTACAACGTCGGCGTCGTCATCACCAACGTGACGATGCAGGCCGTGCAGCCGCCTGAGCAGGTGCAAGCCGCCTTCGACGATGCCGTCAAGGCTGGCCAGGACCGTGAACGCCAGAAGAATGAAGGCCAGGCCTACGCCAACGACGTCATTCCGAAAGCGCGCGGCGCCGCATTCCGCCTGATCCAGGAAGCCGAGGCGTATCGTTCCATGGTGACAGAGAACGCCGCGGGTAACGCGTCGCGCTTCAAGCAGGTGCTGGTCGAGTACCAGAAGGCGCCGGCCGTCACGCGTGACCGCATGTACCTGGAAACCATGCAGCAGGTATTCAGCAGTGCCAGCAAGGTCATGGTCGATGCGAAGACGGGCAGCAACCTGCTGTATCTGCCGCTCGACAAATTGATCGCCCAGACGGCAGCGTCGGACGCCTCGGCCGCGGCAGCGCGCGCAGCGGCGGCCGCACCCGCAGCCAATACCGTAATGCCACAGGAAGCCATGCAGACAGTAGAAGTCAATTCGCGTCGCGAGAGCCGCTCTTCGCGTGAACGGGAGAGCCGTTAATGAACCGTATCGTTGCCGCCCTGATCGCGGGCTTTATCGCGATCATGCTCCTGTCCTCGACCGTGTTCGTCGTCGATCAGCGTAAATACGCGATCGTCTTCGCCCTGGGCGAGGTCAAGGAAGTGATCAGCACCCCGGGCTTGTACTTCAAGCTGCCGCCGCCATTCCAGAACGTCATGTACCTGGACAAGCGCGTGCTGACCATCGACACGCCGGAGCCGGAGCGCTTCATCACGGCCGAGAAGAAGAACATCCTCGTCGATGCCTTCGTCAAATGGCGCATCACCGATCCGAAGCTGTATTTCCGCAGCTTCGGCGGCGATGAGGGCCGTGCCCGCAACCGCATGTCGCAAATCGTCAAGGCCGCCCTGAACGATGAAATCACCAAGCGTACCGTGCGCGAAGTGATCTCGGGCCAGCGCGGCAAGGTGATGGAGGCGATCCAGGCCAAGGTCTCGGCGGAAGCCAAGTCCATCGGCGTGGGCATCGTCGACGTGCGCCTGAAACGCGTCGACTACGTCGAGCAGATCAACAACTCCGTGTACGACCGCATGAAGTCCGAGCGCGTGCGCGTGGCCAACGAACTGCGTTCGACGGGTTCGGCCGACTCCGAGAAAATCCGCGCCGATGCCGACAAGCAGCGCACGGTGATCCTGGCCGAAGCCTACCGCGAAGCTGAGAAGACCCGCGGCGAGGGCGATGCCCAGGCGTCGCAGATCTATGCGGAAGCGTTCGGCAAGAATCCGGAGTTCTACAAGTTTTACCGTAGCCTGGAAGCCTACCGCGCCACCTTCAAGGACAAGGGCGACGTGATGGTGGTCGATCCAAGCTCGGAATTCTTCAAGTACTTCAAGGGCGGCGGCGCAGCCGCTCCGGCCAAGAAGTAAGACAGCAGCACACTGCTTCCGTCCGCAAGGGCGGGGGCGGCACCAGCGGGGCCGGCGTCTGACGTCGGCCCCGTTTTTTTGTGCCTGCCATGCTGTTGCGGGAATGCGTAAAATGGGGCGTTTTTCGCCTTGCGCGGCATCGATTCGGACAACTTATCCCTAAAGGCCCGTGTTTTCGCGTAAAATATCAGGTTCGGCCTCTTGCCTGGCGCGCCCGCCGCTGCCTCGCATGATGCATTTTTCAACTTTCTTCCGTATCTCGCTCCCTCATGCCGAATTGGCTTTTGCCCGAAAATATTGCCGATGTTCTGCCGTCGGAAGCGCGCAAGATCGAAGAGCTGCGCCGCCTCATGCTGGATAATTTCCGTCTGTACGGATATGAACTGGTCATGCCGCCGCTGCTCGAGTATCTGGAATCGCTGATGACCGGCGCTGGCAAGGATACCGACCTGCGCACGTTCAAGCTGGTCGACCAACTGTCCGGCCGCATGCTCGGCCTGCGCGCCGACATGACCACCCAGGTGGCGCGCATCGACGCCCACCTGCTGAACCGTGCCACCGTGACGCGCCTGTGCTACGCCGGCAGCGTGCTGCATACCCGTCCGTCGGGCCTGCACGCCACGCGCGAACCGTTGCAGATCGGCGCCGAAATCTATGGCCACGCCGGCCTGGAAGCGGATGCCGAGATCCAGGAACTGGCGCTCGCCTCGCTGGCACTGGCCGGTTTCGACAGCGTGCGCCTGGATTTGTCGCACGTGGGCCTGTTGCGCGCTATCATTGCGCAAGACGCCGCCGCCGGGCGCGACGAGGCTGCGCTGTACACCCTGCTGCGCGCGAAAGATGCGCCGGGCCTGCGCGCCCTGACGGCCGGCTATGACGCCGTGACGCGCGATGCGCTGCTGGCTCTGCCGAACCTGTATGGCGACATCGACGTGCTGGCGCGTGCGCGCGAAGTGCTGCCGCCGCTGCCGGGCGTGCTCAAGGCGCTGGCCGAATTGGCCGCGCTGGCAGGTTCCGCCCTGGGCCGCGCCGAAGTGGCGATCGACCTGGCCGACCTGCGCGGCTACCAATATGAAAGCGGCGCGATGTTTGCGCTGTATGTACCTGGCTTGCCGAACGCGGTTGCGCGCGGCGGCCGTTATGACCACGTCGGCGAAGCGTTCGGCCGGGCACGTCCCGCGACCGGCTTCTCGCTCGATTTGCGCGAACTGGCGCGCCTGCTCCCCACGGCGGAACGGAAGCATTCGATCCGCGCCCCATGGGGCAGCGCGCCGGAATTGAAGGAAAAAATCGCCGAGTTGCGCAAGGCGGGCGAGGTCGTGATCCAGAGTATGCCGGGTCACAGTAATGAACAAGACGAGTTCGAGTGCGATCGCGTGCTGGTACTTGCCGATAATGGTAGTAGCTGGATTCTTAAAAACTTAGGTTGAGTGATGTCAAAGAAAATTATGGCAAAGAACGTTGTTGTCATCGGCACCCAATGGGGCGATGAAGGTAAAGGCAAGATCGTCGATTGGCTGACCGATCACGCCCAGGGTGTGGTGCGCTTCCAGGGCGGCCACAATGCAGGCCACACGCTGGTCATCGGCGGCGTCAAAACCGCGCTGCAGCTGATCCCGTCGGGCATCATGCGTCCAGGCGTCGCCTGCTACATCGGTAACGGCGTGGTCGTTTCCGTGCCGGACGTGCTGCGCGAAATCGACAAGCTGGAAGCCGTTGGCGTCGAAGTCGCCTCGCGCCTGAAAGTGTCGGACGCGGCGCCCGTGATCCTGCCTTACCACACCGCGATCGACCTGGCGCGTGAAGCCAAGCGTGGCGATGCGAAGATCGGCACCACCGGCAAGGGCATCGGTCCGGCCTACGAAGACAAGGTGGCGCGCCGCGCGATCCGTATCGCCGACTTGCTCAACGAGAAGCGCTTTGCCGAAAAGCTGGCCGAAAACCTCGATTACCACAACTTCGTGCTGGAGCACTACCTGAAGGCGCCGAAAGTCGACTATCAGAAGACCCTCGACGACGCGCTGGCCTATGTGCCGCGTCTGCGTCCGATGGTCACCGACGTATCGAGCGCGCTGTACAAGGCGCACAAGGCCGGCGCCAACCTGCTGTTCGAAGGCGCGCAAGGTTCCCTGCTCGACGTCGACCACGGCACCTACCCGTTCGTTACCTCGTCGAACTGCGTGGCCGGCAATGCCGCCGCCGGTTCGGGCGTGGGTCCTGGCATGCTGCACTACATCATGGGCATCACCAAGGCTTACACGACGCGCGTCGGTTCCGGCCCGTTCCCTTCGGAACTGCCAACGGATGCGGGCGTCGGCCACCACCTGGCGCAAGTGGGCCATGAATTCGGCACCGTGACGGGCCGTGCCCGCCGCTGCGGCTGGTTCGACGCCGCCTTGCTGCGCCGCTCCGTGCAGATCAACGGCGTGACGGGCATGTGCCTGACCAAGCTGGACGTGCTGGACGGTATCGAAACCCTGAAGCTGTGCACCGGCTACACCATCGACGGCGTGGCCACGGACATCTTCCCGTCGGGCGCCGAAGAAGCCGCCCGCTGCGTACCCGTGTACGAAGAGATGCCGGGCTGGACGGAAAGCACCGTCGGCGCGAAATCGCTGGCGGCCCTGCCTGCCACGGCGCGCGCCTACATCAAGCGCATCGAAGAGCTGGTCGGCGTACCGGTGGACATGGTGTCGACAGGTCCGGATCGTGAAGAAACGATCGTGCTGCGCCACCCATTCGAGTAAGCTGCTGGATACAATCCGCCGCAAGGCGGATTTTTTTAATCACGCTAATAATAAGATTCCACTATCATGACTACCCCACAATCGAACGATCAACATCTCTGGGTCAACTGGGAAGAGTACCACCGCCTGATCGAGCGTCTGGCGCTCAAGGTCCACGAATCGGGCTGGAAATTCGACCAGGTATTGTGCCTGGCGCGCGGCGGCGTGCGTCCCGGCGACGTCTTCTCGCGCATCTTTGATTTGCCGTTGGCCATCCTGTCGACCAGCTCCTACCGCGAAGACAAGGGCACCACCCAGGGCGACCTGGATATCGCCAAGTACATGACCATGACCAAGGGCCCGCTGGCCGGCCGCATCCTGCTGGTCGACGACCTGGCCGATTCGGGCGTCACGCTGGACAAGGTCACGCGCCACCTGAAGGACAACTTCCCGGGCGTGACCGAAGTCAAATCGGCCGTGATCTGGCTGAAAGGCTGCTCCGTCGTGCGTCCCGACTACTTCCTCGATGAGCTGCCACACAACCCGTGGATCCACCAGCCATTCGAAGACTATGACGGCCTGCGCCCGCACCAGCTGGCGGCGTGGATCAAGAAGGGCGAGTCGAGCAAGTAATTCGCTTGCACTCTTGCTAAAAAAAGACGATCGTGTATCGTCTTTTTTTTCGTCCAAGGAAATGCGATGACCATCCTGCACACGGCGCGGCTGCGCCTCGAACCCGTCACCGACCAGCATTACGACGCCATGCATGCCATGAACTCTGATACCGAGGTGATGACCTACCTCAATGCGGGCCAGCCGGAGACGGAGGAACACACGCGCGCCGCCGTTGCCCGCATCATGGGGCGCTGGGCCGAGTGGGGCTATTCATGGTGGGCCCTGATGCGTACCGAGGACGAGGTGCTGGTGGGGCTGGCCTGCCTGCAGCATATCGGCGGCGACAAGGAGAAACCGCACGAAATCGGCTGGCGCCTGGCGCGCGCCGGCTGGGGCAAGGGTTATGCGAGCGAGGCGGCCAATGCCATCGTCGCGCATGCGTTCGACGTCGTCGGCGCACCCGAAGTGGTGGCCGTGGCGCATCCCGACAACGCCGCCTCGATCAAGGTCATGACGCGCCTGGGCATGCAGTACGTGGGCATGGAGCGCCACTACGACATCGACAGCGTGGTGTACCGCCTGGCGCGCCCATGACGGCAAGCGTGAAGCCCTTGAAGCTGGGCTGCAGCTACGGCGTGCGGTTTTCACCGGATGGCGCGCGGCTGGCCGTGCTGGGCCGCGACCTGGTCCTGTGGGACGTGGCATCGCGCCGGAAACTGTGGCGCGGCAAATTCATCGCGCATATGTCGGGCATGGCGTTTTCGCCCGACGGCAGCCGGATCGCCATCAAGAGCACGACGGGCCAGATGGCCATGGTCGATGCCGCATCGGGAAATTTGCTGCTCAACTTCCAGAATAAAAAGGATGGCGAGGGCTGTGGTCCCGCATGGTCGCCCTGCGGCCGCTATCTGGCCGACGGCAGCTGGGATGGCCGCCTGCGGCTGCGCGACGCGCAAACGGGCGAGGTGCTCTTCATGCAGGAGCATCCGCGCGAGATGCTGCGCAGCGTTTGCGCCATCGATGGCGGACGGCGTCTGCTGCTCCAGCATGGCGTCAAGTCGGTGGAGGAAGGGCAGGTGCAGCCGCCCGACTACTGCAGCCTGTGGGACTGGCCGCTGCAGGCGGGGGGCGGCCGCGTGGTGCTGTCGCTGCCAGGCATCAGGTCATGCGCGCCATCGCCCGATGGCGGGCGCCTGGCCGTGCTGCACCACGCTGGCGGCGACGAGTGCCTGTCCGTGCACGCGATCGACGATGGGCGCCGCCTGGCCACGGTGCCGGTGGAGGCGGGCGGCGGCACGGGCAATGCCTTGCGCTGACTGCCCGATGGCAGCGCGCTGGGACGCATCGGCAAGGGCAAGCTGCTGTTTTACGCCTGGCCCGGCCTCGATGTGCTGGCGCAGGAAGATTTTACCTATCCCTGCGCGCTGGACTTTTTGCCTGCCTCGCCACTGGCCGCCATCGGCTCGTGGGAGGCAGGTATGTTGACAAATCTGAACGTTCACAAGGAAACCGCATGATCACCTGTTATTTGCGCTACATCATCGATCCATACAAACTGAAGGAATTCGAAGCTTACGGCAAGCTGTGGATACCGCTCGTCGAGCGCTTCGGCGGCCAGCACCACGGCTACTTTTTGCCGTCCGAGGGCGCCAGCAACGTGGCGCTGGCCATGTTCTCGTTTCCCAGCCTGGCGCTGTACGAGCAGTACCGCAGCGATTCCATGCAGGACGCCGAATGCCAGGCCGCCTTCCGCTACGCCGAGGAGACGCGCTGCATCGTCAGCTACGAGCGCAGCTTCTTCCGGCCCGTGTTTGCCTGATATGCCTCAGTCGCGCTGCGGCGCACCGAGGGGGAAGAGGTGGCGGTACGGGCGTGCCTCTTCCACCGCGCGGGCAAACGATGGACGGGCCAGCAGGCGCGCGCGATAGGCGCGCAGCAGGGGCAGGGTGGCGGGAATCGGCTGCGTCCAGTCCGCATAGAACAGCGAGGGGGCGGCCGCGCAGTCGGCCAGCGTAAAGTGTTCGCCCGTGGCCCACGTCATGCCGGCCAGGCGGGTTTCCAGCCAGGCGTAGGCGAGGTCCAGTTTTTCTCCGGCCTGCGCGCGGCCTTCGCGCGTCTTCGCCGGGTCGCCCGTCAGGGCGGCGCCGACGGCATGCTGCACGGGCGTCATGACGTGCAGGTCGAAGTAGCGGTCGAGAAAACGTACGTCCAGCGCCCGCATCGGGTCGTCCGGCAGCAGGCGCAGCGGGCCGGGATGGGCCAGTTGCAGGTATTCGATGATGATGCTCGTCTCGGCGACGTTGCGCTCGCCGTCCACCAGCAGCGGAAACTTGCGTAGCGGCCAGCGCTCCAGCCACTGCTGCAGGTGTTGCGGCATGTCCGGCGCCAGGCAGCGGAACTCGAAGGGCAGGGCATTCTCGTACAGGGCGATGAGCACCTTCTGCGTGTACGATGAAAAAGGGTGGCCGTAGAGGATGAGCGACACCGTAGTATCTCCTTTGCAAGGTTGGCAACATGCGCGTGCTGTAACGATAGTGCAATGACGGGCGCAATGCAAGCAGTCCTGGCAGGGCGTCAGCGCATTGCCGTTGCGGCCGCGCATCCTGGCGGCCGTTATTGCGCGTAGTTTCCCGCGCCCCGTGTCCGCGCGCCGGTGGCGGACTCAGTCCGCATGGAATTCGCTGGCCGAGACGAACAGATCCCACGAAGCGATGAACAGGGCGGCCACCACGGGGCCGATGACGAAGCCGTTCAGGCCGAACAGGGCCATGCCGCCCACGGTCGACAGCAGCACCACATAGTCGGGCATCTTGGTATCCTTACCCACCAGAACGGGGCGCAGTACATTGTCGACCAGGCCGATGACGAAGACGCCGAAGGCGGCCAGGCCCGCGCCTTGCCAGATGGCGCCAGTGGCCAGGAAGTAGGCAGCCACGGGCGCCCAGACGAGGGCGGCGCCGACGGCCGGCAGCAGCGACAGGAAGGCCATCAGCACGGCCCACAGCAGGGGTGCAGGCACGCCGAGGAACCAGAATGCCAGGCCGCCCAGGGCGCCCTGGGCGATCGCCACGAGGATGTTGCCCTTCACCGTGGCGCGGATCACCGTGGTGAAATTGGTAAACAGGCGCTGCTTGTACTTGCGGCTTAGTGGCACGGCATCGCGGATGCGGGCCGACAGGGTCGAGCCGTCGCGCATGAGGAAAAACAGCAGGTACAGCATGATGCACAGGCTGGTCAGGAATTCGAAGGTGTACAGGCCCACATTGATGGCTTTCACGGCCACCACCTGGCTCACCTGCTTGGCGCCCTCGGCCAGCTTGTCTTGCAGGCTGGCCAGGCTGGACAGGTTGAAGCGCTCGAGCAGGTTGATCAGCTATTGCGGCAGCACGGCCATGATTTTATTGAAGAACATGCCGACCGTGATTTCACCCGAACGCACCATCTCCACCACGCCCGCCGCCTGGTTCACGAGCGACACGGAAATGAGCGACAGCGGCAGGATGACGATGACGATAATCAGCAGCAAGGTCAGCAGCGAGGCCAGCCCGGCGCGCCCTCGCGTCCTGAGCAGCAGCCAGCGGTAGACGGGCGCGAACAGGATCGCCAGCACCACGCCCCAGAAGATGGCGCCCGCATACGGCGCCAGTATCCAGCCGAAGCCGATGGTGACGATGCTCAGCAGGAGCAAGAACACTTTCTGATGCAGCGTGAGGGTAGGCATGGGCGGTAGCGGAATGATAATGGTTGAGTTGCCTCATCATAAGCGGGGCCAGTGGTCCGGGGCTACACAATTGTGGCGCTGCGTGCGCCATGCCACCATTCTCAGGCATATGCGGCACGATGCTGATGGAGTGGCTGGAAAAATCAGAACCGGATGGGACAAGGTGCCGCGGTCCCTTCGCCAAAACCGGCGTAGCCGGAGCGCGCGCTGAGGTTCAGCGTCATGTTGCCCTTGTCCGGCATGTAGATGCAATATTCTCCGGTCGCCGTGACGATGCGGTAGATGCGCTTGGGGTCGTTCGGCGCGCTCCACAATTCGATGCGGGCCGCTTCGAACCACTTCGGCTTGACCGCCGCATGCGCTTGCGCGAAGCCTTTCGCCAGGCGCGTCTGCGGCGTGTCGGCCGGCGCCGTGAACTCCTGCGGATGCTCGGCGCGCAGCTGGCGGTCGATGGCGCCGGCCGCCTTCAGGGCCTGTTGCGCCAGGGTGGCCGTGCCGGAGGCCGGTGTCGCTGGCGCTGCTGCAGGCGCGGCCGTGAAGGCATGGTCTTCAGGCTTGTCTGGCGGTGATGCCGGCGTGGCGGGCGCAACGGCCTTGGGCGGTGACGCATCCGGCGGGCTTGCCGGTGCCGCACGGGCAGCCGGCAGGGGCGCGTGCCTGGGGGCAGGCGTGGCAGGGGGGATGAACTCCTGCGCTGGCGGCAGTGACGGCATCAACGTTAGCCAGACCCGGCCGTCGTGCGGCACGTTTTGCCGGACCGGCCGCGTGGCCGCCCAGAACACGGCAACATGCAAGACGGCAATGGCTGCCACGTAGCAGCCTTGGCGGCGTCGGTGGATGAGAAAGTCATGCTGCGCAGCGTTAATGCTCATCTGTTCCATGCTTCCCGGATTACGATGTCACCAGTATGCAAATTTGCAACAGCGGTGTAAACAGCTTTCGGACAGAAGGCGGATGGCGCTCCCCAAGGTAGCGGAAAATGCACCCATGCGGTGATTTTGCTAAGCTGCCATACCGGCTCCCGCCATACACGACAGGAATTGCATGACCGACGAACGCTATTTTTATGAACCTGCGCAGGGCCACGGCCTGCCGCACGATCCCTTCAACGCGATTGTCGGGCCGCGTCCCATCGGCTGGATCGCCACGCGCAGCGGCGCAGGCGTGCTCAATCTGGCGCCGTACAGTTTTTTCAACGCCTTCAATTACACGCCGCCGCTGATCGGCTTTTCCAGCATCGGCCGCAAGGATACCCTGCGCAATATCGAGGAGAACGGCGAATTCGTCTGGAACCTGGCCACGCGTCCGCTGGCCGGGGCCATGAACGCCAGCTGCGCGCCGGCGCCGCCCGAGGTCGATGAATTCGCGCTGGCGGGCCTGACGCCGGCCGCCTCGCGCCTCGTCCAGGTGCCGCGCGTGGCCGAAAGCCCCGTGTCCTTCGAGTGCCGGCGCACGCAGATCATCGAGCTGCAAGGATTGAATGGCGACGGCGTCGGCAGCTGGCTGGTGCTGGGGGAGGTGGTGGGCGTGCATATCGCGCGCCACCTGCTGGTCGATGGCGTGTATGACACGGCCGGCGCGCAGCCCATCCTGCGCGGCGGCGGGCCGGCCGATTATTTCGAGATCGGTCCGGACAGCCTGTTCCAGATGCGCCGGCCGGCCTGGCCCTGAGACAGGCCGGGGTTAGGCCTCCGGGTCAGGCCGGCTTACGCTCCTTGACGATGCCGCGATAGATCAGCCAAGTTGCCAGCAGGCTGATGGCGCCGGCGCCGGCCATCCAGTAGCCGGGTGCCGCCTTGTCGCCCGTACTCTCGATCAGCAAGGTCGATACCAGCGGCGTCATGCCGCCAAACAGCGCGGTGGCCAGGCTGTAGGCCAGCGAAAAGCCCGTGGTCCTGACGCTGGCCGGAATGATTTCCGTCAGCGCGACGATGGTGGCGCCGTTGTAGCTGCCATACAGGAAGGACAGCCACAATTCCACCATCAGCATGTGGTCGAAGCTGGGACGGGCGACCAGCCAGGACAAGGCCGGATAGGCCGTCAGCAGCGTCAGCGCCGCGCATGCCGCCATGATGGGCCAGCGTCCGATGCGGTCGGACAGTGCGCCCATCAGCGGCAGCCAGAGGAAATTCGACAGGCCGATGCACAAGGTGACGAGCAGGCTTTCCTCGGTGCTGAGCTTGAGCACGCTCTTGCCGAAGGTCGGCGTGTAGACGGTGATCAGGTAGAACGCCACCGTCGTCAGGACGATCAGCATCGCGCCGGCGACGACCAGCGGCCAGTTCAGGCCGATCGTCGCCAGCATCTGGCGGAAGGTCGGATGCGACTTGCGCGTCAGGTAAGCCTCGGTCTCCTGCAGCGAGCGGCGGATGTAGAACACCACGGGGATAATCGAACAGCCGATGAAGAAGGGGATGCGCCAGCCCCAGTCCGCGATGAATTCCTTGCTCAGGGTCTCGTTGAGGAAATAGCCGAGCGCGGCGGAAAAGATGACGGCCAGCTGCTGGCTGGCCGATTGCCAGCTGACGTAATAGCCCTTGTTGCCAGGTGTTGCCATTTCGGATAGGTAGACCGACACGCCGCCCAGTTCCACGCCGGCGGAAAAGCCTTGCAGCAAACGCCCGGCCAGCACCAGGAATGGCGCCAACAGGCCGATGGTGGCGTAGCCGGGCACGAAGGCGATCAGCGCCGTGCCGGAGGCCATGATGGCCAGGGTCAGCACCAGGCCCTTGCGGCGGCCGATGCGGTCGATATAGCTGCCGAGGATGATGGCGCCGAGCGGGCGCATGAAAAAACCGGCGCCGAAGGTGGCGAACGTCATCATCAGGGCCGCATATTCGCTGGTGGCGGGGAAGAACGCCCTGGAAATGTACGTTGCATAAAAGCCGAACAGGAAAAAATCGTACATTTCGATGAAGTTCCCGCTCGTCACGCGGATGACGGTGGCGATGCGCGAGGGAGCGCGCGCCGGTGCCGATGGCGCCAGCGCTTCGGCGACGGGGGTGGCGGTGGATGGAATGGCCATGGTTTACCTCTGGAGAAAAGATGGAGTGACGTCGCTTAGTGCGCGCTTGGCATCGGCTTTGGCGCCGGCGGCAGCGCCGATGCCGGCTGCAGGCCGGTGGCCTCGATCGCGCCGGCGCTGGCGGGAGCGGCGAGGAAGCGCAGCAAGGCGCGTGCGGCGTCCGGCTGCCGGGCATCGCGCACCAGCGCCGCTGAAAACTCCGTCAGCTGCTGCACCTGCGCCGGCAGCAGGCCGACGAGGTCGATGCCTTCGACCGGCATCAGCTCGCTGCGCTGCTGGCAGCCGAAATCGGCCTGGCCGCGGGCGATGATTTCACCGACCGGGGTGGCGGGAATTTTCGCGGCCTTGCCCTGCATCTGCTGCACGATGTGGAGCTTGTTCATCAGCTGCCGCTCGATGTATTCGCCGCTGGCGCTGTCGGAATAAGCCACTGTTTGCGCTTGCAGGAAAGCGCTGCGCAAGCCATCGATGGTGCTGATGTCCGGCTTCGCCGCGCCGTGCCGCACGGCGCAGGCGATCGGCGACTGCGCCAGCACCACCTTGCTGCCGGGGACCAGGCGGCCTTCCTGCATCAGCTTGTCGAGCGCGTCGCCGACCATGATGACGACGTCGATCCGCTCGCCGCGCACCAGGCGCGCCGGGATCGCATTGCTGGTGGTGCCCATCGACGGCCCCCATGCGGACAGCAGCCTGTCGCCGCTGGCACGCTCGTAGGCGGGCGCCAGGTTCCTGTAGGCCTGGGCGAAGCCGCCCGAGCTGACCACGTGGATGTCGGCGGCGTGCGCCGTGCCGGCGGCAAGCAGGAGCAGCGCCGCAAGAAGGGGGCGGGACTTTCGCGGCAGAGCAGGGTGAAGCATGATGGTGACTCCTATCGTTCATTTTTTTGGCGTGCGGCCCGGCGTCAAGCCGGCGCCATGACGGTCGCTGGCGCGCAGTGAGCGCGGTTTTTCGGGGGAAGGTGGCGGCTGGCGCGGTCGATGCCGCGGCGCATGGCGGGCGTGATGCCGCCTGGCGCCCGTAACAGCGCGCACGTACAACGAAGTCGCATGGTGTCTCCTGTGGGGTGATGCCTTCTTGGCGAGGCTCAGCATGAAGATCCCATCATCGTTGAAATGGCATAATTTGATAATTGCAATTTTTCCGAGGATTAATGCATGTCGCGCATCAATTACGACTTACATGATTTGCAGGCCTTTGTGGCCGTGGCGGAGCGCAACAGCTTTCGCCAGGCGGCGGCCGATCTGTTCCTGTCGCAGCCTGCGCTGAGCCGCCGCATCGACAAGCTGGAGGATGCCCTGGGCGTCAGGCTGTTCGCGCGCACCACGCGGCGCGTGCAGCTGACCAATGTGGGGCAGGCCTTCCTGGTGAACGTGCGCGATGCGCTCAACGGGCTGGAAGATGCCGTGCTGGGCGTGGCCGACCTGGCCGCGCACCGCACCGGGACGGTGACGTTCGCCTGCGTCCCCTCGGCCGTCTGGCACTTCCTGCCCGATGTGCTCAAGCGCTTCAGCGCGCAGTTCCCGAAGATCCGCGTGCGCGTGCATGACGAAAGCGCGCAGGACGTGCTTAACCTCGTGCTGGCCGGGGAGGCGGATTTCGGCATCAGCTTTACGGGGGCGGAAAATCCCGAGATCCATTTCCAGCCCATCTATGTCGAAAGCTACGTGCTGGCGATGCGGCACGATCATCCGCTGGCCAGGCGCAAGAAGCTGAGCTGGAAGGAGACCGTCGACGAACGCTATATTTCGGTGGCCAAGTCGAGCGGCAACCGCAGCGTGCTCGACGCCGCGCTGTCCGGCGTGGAAAAGCATCCGTGGATCTCGTGCGAGATCAACCATGTGTCAGGCGTGCTGGCGCTGGTGGCGTCGGGGCTGGGCGTGGCGGCGGTGCCGGGGCTGTCCATCCTGCCGGCGCAGCAAAATACGGTGGTCGGCGTGCCGCTCGTCAATCCCGCCGTCAAGCGGACGCTGGGCCTGATCAGCAAGCACCGGCACGCGATGCCGCCGGCGTCGCGCACTCTGTTCGACATGCTGATCGCGAGCATGGAAAAGCAGCGGCGGGCGACGTGAGGGCATAGGCGCGGCAGGCGCACGGCCGCCTTGCCGGCGCAGGGCTGTGCCTGGCCTGTCCGTCAGCGTGGGCGAGATGATTGCCGCGCTGGAGCAAGTCCCTGGCGCGGCACCTGGCGGCCGATGCGGATTTCGCCGCAATCGTCGGCGCGTACATCGACGAGGCGACAGCATGAAGCCGCGCAGCGTGGATTCGCTGCGGCACGGCGACTAATCCGACAACGCTGTTGGCTCAGCTACTGTTGTCGGATCACGCAGGCCTGGCGGCCAGCTGATCCGGCCTGCATGGGACTTATTTGCCCAGGATCGAGGCCACGTTGTCCGTGCCGGGGGCGCCGAACAACTGCTGCTTGAGGATGTGCAACTGGTCGCGCACTTGCGCCGCCTTTTCGAACTCCAGGTTCTTGGCGTGGTCGACCATCAGTTTTTCCAGGCGCTTGATTTCCTTGCTGACCTGTTTCTCGCTCATGGACTCGAACTTCGCCGCTTCCTGCGCCACTTGCAGGGTTTCGCGCGCTTCCTGCGGGCTGTAGACGCCGTCGATCATTTCGCGGATCGATTTTTTGACGCCGATCGGCACGATGTTGTTGGCCGTATTGAAGGCGATTTGCTTGGCGCGGCGGCGTTCCGTCTCGTCGATGGCGCGGCGCATGGAGTCCGTGATGCGGTCACCGTACAGGATCGCCGTGCCGTTCAGGTTGCGCGCGGCGCGGCCGATGGTCTGGATCAGGCTGCGTTCGGAACGCAGGAAGCCTTCCTTGTCCGCGTCGAGGATGGCCACCAGCGACACTTCCGGCAAGTCCAGGCCCTCGCGCAGCAGGTTGATCCCCACCAGCACGTCGAAGGTGCCCAGGCGCAGGTCGCGCAGGATTTCCACGCGCTCCACCGTTTCGATATCGCTGTGCAGGTAGCGCACCTTGATGCCATGGTCGCCCAGGTATTCCGTCAATTGCTCCGACATGCGCTTGGTGAGGGTCGTCACCAGCACGCGCTCGTCCTTCTTGATGCGTTCGACGATTTCCGACATCAGGTCGTCCACCTGGCTGCTGGCCGGGCGCACGATGATCTGCGGGTCGACCAGGCCGGTCGGGCGCACCACCTGTTCGACCACCTGGTCGGAATGGTTCTTTTCGTATTCGGCCGGCGTGGCCGAGACGAACACGGTCTGGCGCATCTTCTGCTCGAATTCCTCGAATTTCAAGGGCCGGTTGTCCAGCGCCGACGGCAGGCGGAAGCCGTAGTCGACCAGGTTCGTCTTGCGCGAGCGGTCGCCGTTGTACATGGCGCTCAGCTGGCCCGTCAGCACGTGCGACTCGTCGAGGAACATCAATGCGTCGGGCGGCAGGTAGTCGACCAGGGTCGGGGGCGGTTCGCCCGGCAGCGCGCCGGACAGGTGGCGCGAGTAGTTCTCGATGCCCTTGGTGAAACCGATCTCCGCCATCATTTCCAGGTCGAAGCGGGTGCGCTGTTCCAGGCGCTGCTCTTCGATCAGTTTATTTTCCTTGCGGAAGAACTCGAGGCGTTCGCGCAGCTCGTCCTTGATGGTTTCCACGGCGCGCAGCACGGTGGAGCGGGGCGTCACGTAGTGCGAGCCCGGGTACACGGTGAAGCGGGGGATTTTTTGCCGTACGCGGCCCGTCAGCGGGTCGAACAGCTGGATCGATTCGATCTCGTCGTCGAACATTTCCAGGCGCACGGCCAGCTCCGCATGCTCGGCGGGGAAGATGTCGATGGTGTCGCCCCGCACGCGGAAGGTACCGCGGCCGAAATCGACCTCGTTGCGCGTGTACTGCATCTGGATCAGGCGCGCGATGACGTCGCGCTGGGCGACCCGGTCCTTCACGCGCAGGGTCAAAATCATCTGGTGGTATTCATTCGGGTTGCCGATACCATAGATGGCCGAGACGGTGGCGACGATGATGACGTCGCGCCGCTCCATCAGCGACTTGGTGCACGACAAACGCATCTGCTCGATGTGTTCGTTGATCGATGAATCCTTTTCGATGAACAGGTCGCGCTGCGGCACGTAGGCTTCCGGCTGGTAGTAATCGTAGTAGCTGACGAAGTACTCGACCGCGTTCTGCGGGAAGAAGTCGCGGAACTCGCTGTACAGCTGCGCCGCCAAGGTCTTGTTGGGCGCGAAGACGATGGCGGGCCGGCCCATGCGCGCGATGACGTTGGCCATGGTGTAGGTCTTGCCCGAACCGGTCACGCCCAGCAGGGTCTGGAAGGCCAGGCCATCGGCAATCCCTTCGGATAACTGGGCGATCGCCGAGGGCTGGTCGCCTGCCGGAGGGAAGGGCTGGTGCAGCTTGAAGGGGGAGTCCGGGAAAGAGATAATTGCGCTTTCCGCCTCGCTGGCGGTAGATAATTCGGGCATGTGAATCAGACCTTTGTTAGAATAGTGCTCTGCTGGCGGCCCTGGCGTTGTATTTTGGGGCGCTGTCTACAACTCCGCTGTGAACCTGCTTCCAATCGAATCCAATCTTATCATGACGAACCCAACTGTTTCTGCCAGTCTGTTTAGCGCCATCGAGATGGCCCCACGCGACCCGATCCTGGGCATCACCGAAGCATTTAACGCGGACCAGAATCCCGCCAAGATCAATCTGGGCGTCGGCGTCTATTATGACGACAACGGCAAGGTGCCTCTGTTAGCTTGCGTACGCAAGGCGGAAGCCATCCTGATCGAACAGGCTGCCCCACGCACCTACCTGCCGATCGAAGGCCTGGCAGCCTACGACAAGGCGGTGCAGGAACTCGTATTTGGCGCCGATAGCGCCGTAATTCAAGAGCGCCGCGCCGTCACCGTGCAAGCCATTGGCGGCACGGGCGCGTTGAAGATCGGTGCCGACTTCCTGCAGCGCTTTGCGCCGGGTGCGCAAGTCTACATCAGCGATCCTAGCTGGGAAAACCACCGCGCGCTGTTCGAAAACGCCGGTTTCGTCGTGAATAACTACACCTACTACGATGCCGCCACCCATGGCGTGAACTTCGACGGCATGTTGGCCAGCCTGAACGCCATGCCGGCCGGCTCCATCGTCGTGCTGCACGCCTGCTGCCACAACCCGACGGGCGCCGACCTGAGCGTGGCCCAGTGGGACCAGATCATCAGCGTCGTCACGTCGCGCGGCCTGGTGCCGTTCCTGGACATGGCCTACCAGGGCTTCGCCAACGGCATCGCCGAAGACGGCGCCGTGGTGCGCCGCTTCGCCGACGCGGGCGGCCCGCTGCTGGTGTCGAACTCGTTCTCGAAGTCGTTCTCGCTGTACGGTGAGCGCGTGGGCGCCCTGAGCGTCGTCGCCTCGAGCGCCGATGAAGCGGCCCGCCTGCTGTCGCAGTTGAAGCGCGTCGTGCGCACCAACTACTCGAATCCGCCGGTACACGGCGGCAAGGTGGTCGCCACCGTCCTGGCCACGCCGGAACTGCGCCAGCTGTGGGAAGAGGAACTGGCCGGCATGCGCGTGCGCATCCGCGAAATGCGCAACGCCTTCGTGGAAAAACTGAAAGCCAAGGCGCCAGGCCACGATTTCGAATTCGTGCGCCAGCAGATCGGCATGTTCTCGTACTCCGGTCTCACCAAGGAGCAGGTGGCATCGCTGCGCGAGCAGTCGATCTACGCCGTCGACACGGGCCGTATCTGCGTTGCAGCATTGAATTCGCGCAATATCGACATCGTTATTGACGCGATCGCCAAAGTGCTTTAAGATCTTGCTTCTTCGGCGCTGCATGCAAGTGCGGCGCTGGTGGCAGTAGAAGGTCGGCGATGGCCGTGTTTGGCGAGGTGCAGTAGCAGTCTTGCAAATGCGGAATAAACGACATATAATATTGCCTCTTTTCCCTGATAGCTCAGTTGGTAGAGCGACGGACTGTTAATCCGCAGGTCCCTGGTTCGAGTCCAGGTCGG
>NZ_JBWKUP010000019.1:0-120699 GCF_059420905.1 Janthinobacterium sp. GW821-FHT03C08
GACGCTGCACTGCATCAAATGTCCACACTTATCGACTGTTAATTGTTAAAGAACGGTATTCGGTACTGCTTATTTGCTACTCTCGCGCTATCGACAAAGCGTTGTGTTTGTCAGCTGCGAAGAAGGAAGAGTATGAAGCATTTCGCCACGTCCGTCAACTCCTTCTTTTTTCCGTTTCCGGCGCCCTTTGTTTCGCTAAAACCGCTGCGTCTCATTGGGGAGGCGAACTATAGCCAAATCCGTGCTACTAAGCAAGCTTTATCCCGATAAATCGTCGTGCGCAGCGTAAAATGGCTGTTTTCCCCGAATCGCACCCGTCATGACCATCCTGCTCTCCACCCTGAACGCCCGCTATACCCACGCTTCCCTGGGCTTGCGCTATCTGCTGGCCAATATGGGACCGCTGCAGGCACAGACGCGGCTGCAGGAATTCGTCATCGGCACCAAGACGACGGAACTGGTCGAACGCATCCTGATCAACAAGCCCCGTATCATCGGTTTTGGCGTGTATATATGGAACGTCGAGGAAACGACGAAACTGGTGGCCATGCTCAAGCGCGTGGCGCCCGAGGTCGTCATCGTGCTGGGCGGGCCGGAAGTGTCGCATGAGGCGGGCGAGCAGGAGATCGTCAAGTTGGCCGACTACCTGATCACGGGCTGGGGCGACGTCACCTTCCCCAAGCTGTGCGGCGAGATCCTCCACGGCCCCAAGCCGCTGATGAAGATCCACGCGGGCGTGCAGGCGCCGCTGGCGGAACTGCAGTTGCCCTACTCTTTATATACGGATGACGATATCCGCCACCGCACGATCTACGTGGAAGCGTCGCGCGGCTGCCCGTTCAAGTGCGAATTCTGCCTGTCCGCGCTGGACAAGACGGCCTGGCCATTTGCCCTGGAAAATTTCCTGGCAGAAATGGAATCCTTGCATGCGCGCGGCGCCCGCCTGTTCAAGTTCGTCGACCGCACCTTCAATCTGAACATCAAGACCAGCCTGAAGATCATGCAGTTCTTCCTGGATAAGATCGAGGCCAATCCCAACGATCCCATCTATGCCCACTTCGAGCTGGTGCCCGACCACCTGCCCGACGCCTTGAAGGAAGGCATCAGCAAGTTCCCGCCCGGCGCGCTGCAGTTCGAAATCGGCATCCAGAGTTTCAATCCCGACGTGCAATCGCTGGTGAGCCGCAAGCAGGATAATCAAAAGGCGGCCGATAATATCCGCTGGCTGTGCGAAGAATCAAACGCCCACTTGCATGTGGACTTGATCGCCGGTTTGCCGGGCGAGGATGAAGCGAGCTTTGCGGCCGGCTTCAACAAGCTGGTGGCCCTGAAACCGCATGAAATCCAGTTCGGCATCCTGAAACGGCTGCGCGGCACGCCCATCATCCGCCACACGGAAAATTTCGGCATGGTGTTCGACCCGCACCCGCCCTACACCATCCTGGCCAATAAACAGCTCGATTTCATGAGCATGCAGCGCCTCGTGCGCTTCGCCCGCTACTGGGACCTGGTGGCCAACTCGGGCCGCTTCGCCAATACGGTGCAATGGATGCTCGGCGATGCGCCATTTGAAAACTTCATGGACTTTTCGAACTGGCTGTACGCGCACACGGACGCCACCCACCGCATCGCCATGGAGCGGCTGGCCAAGCTGGTGGCGCAATGGCTGCAGACGCGCGGCATGAGCGCGGCGCAAGCCAACGCCCTCGTCGCCAGCGACTATGCGGGCGGCGCGCAGGCGACCGCGCACGCCAAGCCGGCCGAAGCGGGCACGGGCAGCGCCAAGGTACGCCCGGACATCGCCCTGCCGCAGCGGCAGGCGCGCCACCTGGCATCCTGACAGGCCGGCGATCGAACAGCGGTGGCGGTCTGCGCCATTCTCCCTTAAACTGGCACGATGCCGACTGTACAATCGCCGAAACTGACCCTCTCCCAGACCAGCTCCCAACAGGGAGCCGTCGTCACTGCCAGCGGCACCTGGCAGGTGCATGCGCTGGCGCATGACAATGCCATCAAGGCCATCGAGGCCCAGCTCAAGCCCCTGCAGGGCGGCGCCAATGTCCACTGGGACTTGTCAGCCATCGACAGCATGGACCATATCGGCGCCCAGCTGTTCTGGAATGCCTGGGGCAAGCGGCGCCCCGCGCAGCTGACCCTGGCACCGTCGCTGGAAGAGTTTTTCCGGCGCATCGAAGCAACGGGGCCGCTGGAAACGCCGCCTTCGCGCGCCAACCGCCTCACGCCCGTGATGAAGCTGGGCATGGCCATTTTGCTGTTTTTCGAACACTTGAAGGGCTTTATTGCCCTGGTCGGCCAGGTGACGCAGGATATCGGCCGCTTTGCGCGCCATCCCATGCGCGGGCCATGGCGCGAAATTTCCGCCAATATCTTCCATGCGGGCTTCCAGGCGCTGGGCATCACGGCCCTCGTCGGCTTTCTGATCGGCGTCGTGCTCTCCTATCTGTCGGCGCAGCAGCTGCGCGCCTTTGGCGGCGACATCTACCTGGTCAACCTGCTGGGCATGAGCGTGATCCGCGAACTGGGGCCGCTGTTGGCCGCCATCCTCGTAGCGGGCCGCTCCGGCTCGTCCATCACGGCCCAGCTGGGCGTCATGCGCGTCACGGAAGAGCTCGACGCCATGCTGGTGATGGGCATTTCGCACGGCTTCCGCCTGATCATGCCGAAAGTACTGGCCCTGGCCATTTCCATGCCCCTGCTCGTCATCTGGACGGATACGGCCGCCTTGATCGGCGGCATGGTGGCAGCCAAGGTGGAATTGAATCTGTCGGCGCGCTACTTCATCCAGAAGCTGCCCGACGCCGTGCCGCTGGCCAACTACATGATCGGCCTGGGCAAGGGCGCCATCTTCGGCATGCTGATCGCCCTCGTCTCCTGCCACTTCGGCCTGCGCATCAAGGCCAATACGGAAAGCCTGGGGCGCGGCACCACCACCGCCGTCGTCACGGCCATCACCGTGGTGATCCTGGCCGACGCCGTGTTCGCTATCGTCTTCAATGGAGTGGGATATTGATGGCGGACAACGATATCGCTTGCGGCACCGGCAAGGAAGGCCAGTTCAACCTGCACGGCAGCGCGCCCGTGGTGGAAATCACCAACCTGTGGACCAAGTTCGGCCGCACCGTCGTGCACCAGGACTTGAACCTGGAAATCGAGCGGGGCGAGATTCTCTCCATCGTGGGCGGCTCCGGCACGGGCAAGACGGTGCTGCTGCGCCAGATGCTGGGCCTGGAACATCCGGCGCGGGGCTGCGTAAAAGTCTTCGGCGAAGATATCAACCAGGCCAGTTCCGACCAGTTGCAGCAATTGCGCAACCACTGGGGCATGCTGTTCCAGCAAGGCGCCCTGTATTCGGCGCTGACCGTCTTCGACAACGTGGCCCAGCCCATGCGCGAATTGCGCGTGCTGCCTGAAGTGCTGATCCACGACGCGGTATTATTGAAGATGAACATGGTGGGACTGGGCCCGGAACATGCGCTGAAGATGCCGTCGGACCTGTCGGGCGGCATGATCAAGCGCGTGGCCCTGGCGCGCGCCCTGGCGCTGGAGCCGAAGCTGCTGTTCCTCGACGAACCGACGGCCGGCCTGGACCCGGACCTGTCGGAAAGTTTCGTGTCCCTGATCCAGTCGCTGCACCGCGAGCTGGGTTTGACGGTGGTGATGGTCACGCATGACCTCGACACCTTGTTCGCCCTGTCCACGCGCATCGCCGTGCTGGCGGAAAAACACGTAATCGCCATCGGCCCCACGCGCGAGGTGATCGAAGTGGACCACCCGTTCATCAAGCAATTTTTCCTCGGCGACCGCGGCAAGCGCGCACTGGCCGTCCTGGACGAGAAACAGGCGGCAGCCACGGCCGCGCAGCCAGGCGACGGCGCCGGCACTGACAAGAAAGCGGAAACGTAATGGAAAACAGATCACATGCCCTGATGACGGGATTTTTTACACTCACCCTGCTGGTGGCCGCCATCCTGTTCGGCGTCTGGTTCAACCGCGACCGCGTGGAGCGGGTGCCGTATTTACTCGCCACCACCCTGTCCGTGCCGGGCCTCAATCCGCAGGCGACCGTGCGCTACCGGGGCCTGGAAGTGGGCAAGGTGGACGCCATCGATTTCGACACGCAAAAGGCGGGGCAAATCCTCGTGCACATCAGCGTGGCGCCCGATACCCCCGTCACGAATACCACCTTTGCCACCCTGGGCTACCAGGGCGTGACGGGCATCGCCTACATCCAGCTCGACGACGAGCACGTGGGTTCCAAGCTGCTGGGTACCAGCAAGGACAAGCCGTCGCTGATCCCCCTGCGCGCCGGCTTGCTGGACCAGCTGGAAAAACGGGGCAAGCGCATCCTCGACCAGGCCGAACAGATCACCAACAAGGTCAACAATCTGCTCAGCCCGGAAAACCAGGCGGCCATGCTGGGCGCCTTCAATGAAGTGGGCAAGGCGGCCAAGGCCTTTGGCGCCATTCCGCAGCAGCTGGAACCGACCCTGACGCAATTGCCGCAACTGACGGAACAGACGCGGCAAACCTTGACGGCCGTCAGCACGGCCAGCAAGAACGTATCGGACTTGACGGCCACGTGGAAAAAACTCGGCAACGACATCCAGGCGCCCGGCGGCGTGCTCGACAAGGTCAATGGCACCGTCGACAAGGTCGGCAGCTCGGTGGAAACGGTGGCCAATGGCGTGTCGCTGGAAGTCTTGCCGCAGGTAATCGAGCTGAGCGGCGAGGCGCGCTCCTCGATGCGCGCCCTGAAAACCACCATGAGCACGCTCAATGAACAGCCGCAGAGCATCCTGTTCGGCGCCCCAGACATTCCGCCCGGCCCGGGCGAGCCCGGTTTTTCGGCGCCGGGCAAATAAGGAGAACGCACCATGCAACTTCCACGCAACGTCACCCTGCTGGCCCTGGCCGGCGCTTTCCTGCTGGGCGGCTGCGCCAGCCGCGGCCCCGTGCCCACGTTCTATGATTTCGGCCCGGCCGCGCCGCAGGCAGCGGCAGTCCCAGCGGCCGCACCCGCCGTGCCCGTGCTGGTGATCGCCGACGCCAACGGCCCCTCTTGGCTGGACAGCCAGCGCATGTATTACCGGCTGCTGTACGCCGACGCGCAGCAATCGCGGCCCTACGCCTACAACCGCTGGAACACGCCGCCGCTGCAACTCTTAAGCCAGCGCCTGAAGACGCGCGTGGCGCAAAGCGGCGTGAAAGTGCTGTCGACCACGGACGCGGCCGCCGGCATCCCGCTGCTGCGCATCGACGTCGATGATTTTTCGCAAGCGTTTGACACGCAGACGCAAAGCAGCGGCCATGTGTCGCTGCGCGCCTCGCTGTTCCGCGGCCACCGCCTGATCGACCAGAAAACCTTCAGCCGCAGCGGACCGGCCGGCAGCGCCGACGCGCAAGGGGGCGCGCAGGCGCTGGCCGCGGCATCGGATGCCATCGCCGCCGACCTGCTCACCTGGCTGGGCACGCTGACCATTCCGAAAGAATGACCGAGCCCGCACCTTCCGCCAGCCCGGCGGCGCCGCCCGCCCGTTCCTCGCCCGTTTCGCGCGCGACCCTGCTCGCCTACGTCTTCCTGATCGTCTACGCCAGCTGGTTCCCGTTCACGGGCTGGCACAGCAATGGCCTGTCGCCGCTGACCTTCCTGGAAAACACGCGCATGCCCCGTTACTGGACGGGCTTCGATGTCGGCGTGAATATCGTCGGCTACATCCCGCTGGGCGCGCTGATCGTGTATTCGCTGTTTCCCAGGATCACGGGTTTCCTGGCCATCGTCATCGCCACCCTGTGCGGCGTGTTCATTTCCGGCAGCATGGAAGCCGTGCAAACCTATCTGCCCAGCCGCGTTTCCTCGAATCTCGACTTCTATACGAATTCGGCCGGCTGCTGCATCGGTTCCATCATCGGCGCCTTGACGGCGCGCAAGCTGCTCGACCACAGCCACTTGCTGCGCCTGCGCCAGCGCTGGTTTGCCCAGCATGCGAGCCAGGGCCTGGTGCTGGTGGCCCTGTGGCCGCTGGCACAGATCTATCCGCAAGGCTATCTGTTCGGCCTGGGCCAGCTGCTGCCCATCCTGTCGGACTGGCTGTCCAGCCTGATGGGCATGGAAATCGACCTGGCATCCTATTTGCGCCCTGACACGATATTGACAGTTGAGCAATATTGGCTATCGGAAACCATCATCACGGCCTGCGGCATGACGGGTGCCGTGCTCACCTTGCTGTGCCTGCTGCGCCGCGCCGCGCCGCGCGCCATCTTGATGCTGACGCTGATCGCCGCCGCCCTGATCGTGCGCTCGATGGCCAGCGCGCTGCTGTTTTCCCCGCAAAACGCCTTCGTCTGGATCACCCCGGGCGCCCAGGGCGGCTTCCTGATCGGCCTGATCATGCTGGGCGGCCTGGCCTTCGCGCCCCACGTGGCGCAGCGCCGCATCGCGGCCGCCACCTTGCTGCTGAGCCTGGTGATAGTGAATACGACGCCGATCAACCCATACTTCATGTCAACCCTGCAAGGCTGGGTGCAAGGCAAGTTCCTGAACTTTAATGGCGCGGCGCAATTCCTGGCCCTACTGTGGCCTTTCATGGCCCTGTGGTTCCTGTGCCTGCCCTCGCACCGCCTGAACCGGCAGGACGACGTGCAGCGCCAGCGTCGCGAAGACCACCCATAAGCGCTATCATGGCGCATTGATGAATCAGCAGGAGATCAGTATGAGCGACGCACCGTATTTTGAACGCCACGTTTTTTTCTGCATGAACAAACGTGAAGACGGCCGCAACAGCTGCGGCGACCATGGCGCGGAAGCGGCGCAAAAGCATTGCAAGCGCCGCATCAAGGAGCTGGACATGAATGGCGCGGGCAAGATCCGCATCAACCAGGCCGGCTGCATGGACCGTTGCGAGGAAGGCCCGCTGCTGGTGATTTACCCGGAAGCAACCTGGTACACCTACGTCGACACCAGCGATATCGATGAAATCATCGATACGCACCTGGTGGGCGGCAAGATCGTCGAACGCCTGAAGATTTAATGCCAATTTAAGAGAATGCCACCAGTATGAGCATCATGAACAGAAATTCGGAAAAATTTACCCTCGCCGGCCATGCGGGCAGCATGGAAGGCTTGCTCGATTTCCCGGCAGACACCCCGCGCGGCATCGCCCTCGTTGCCCATCCGCACCCGCTGTACGGCGGCACGATGGACAACAAGGTCACGCAAACCCTGGCGCGCGCCTTTGTCGCCCTCGGCTACGTAGTGGCGCGCATCAACTTCCGCGGCGTGGGCGCCTCGGAAGGCGTGCATGACAATGGCGTGGGCGAAACGGACGACATGCAATTGCTGTACGAACACATGGTCGGCCTGTACCCGGGCTTGCCCGTGGCCCTGTCCGGCTTCTCGTTCGGCACCTTCGTGCAATCGAAGCTGCAGGAACGCCTGGCCGCCGCCGGCACGCCCGTCGAGCGCCTGGCGCTGATCGGCAGCGCGGCCGGCAAATGGGCCATGGCCGACATTCCGGCCGACACGATCTTGATCCACGGCGAACTGGACGACACGATTCCCCTGTCCGCCGTCTTCGACTGGGCCCGTCCGCAAGACATCCCCGTGATCGTGATCCCCGGCGCCGACCACTTTTTCCACCGCAAGCTCAACCACATCAAGAACCTCGTGATTGCGCTGTGGCATGGTGACAAACCCGCAATAGCAGCAGATGATCATTGAAGTGTGGGCTTACTACCGCCTGCACGGCTATAATTGATCCGTTTTTTCCACGCGGCCATGTCAGTAGCAACAACATGGCCCTCAGCCTTCATCTTTTTCGCAGACCAGCCTCCATGAAAAAACTTTTAGCGGCACTGGCCTCCAGTGTATTTTTCCTATCCGCCGCCTTCGCGCAAACCGTTCCCGCGCCGACCATCGCCGCCAAGTCCTGGCTGCTGCTCGACGCCACCAGTGGCCAGATCATTGCTTCGCAAGATCCGGACGCCCGCATCGAGCCGGCATCGCTGACCAAGATCATGACGGCCTACCTGACGTTTGCCGCCATCCGCGAAAAGAAACTGGCGCTGGACCAGAAAGTGAACGTGTCCGTGCGCGCATGGAAAGTCGATTCGAGCAGCTCGAAGATGTTCATCGACCCGGCCACGCCCGTGTCGATCGACGACTTGCTGCATGGCTTGATGATTCAGTCGGGTAACGATGCCGCCGTGGCACTGGCCGAAGCCGTTGCCGGCGATGAAGGCACGTTCGTCGTGCTGATGAACCGCGAAGCCCAGCGCATGGGCCTGAAAAACACCCGTTTTGCCAATCCACATGGCTTGCCTAGCCCGGAAAACTATTCCACGGCGCAAGACCTGTCCGTGCTGGCCCAGCGCGTGATCGCCGACTATCCGGAATTCTACAAAATCGATTCCATCAAGAGTTTTACTTACAACAAGATTACCCAGCCTAACCGCAACCGCCTGCTGTGGCTGGACCCCACCGTCGATGGCATGAAGACGGGCCACACGGAAGCGGCCGGCTATTGCATGATCGCCTCGGCACGCCGTCCGGGCGGTACGGGCGAGCGCCGTTTGATCTCCGTGGTGCTGGGCACCACGTCCGACCAGTCGCGCACGCAGGAAAGCCAGAAGCTGCTGAACTGGGGCTTCCAGAACTTCGATACGGTCAAGCTGTACTCGAAGGGCCAGGCCGTAGCCACGCCGGAAGTGTGGAAAGGCTCGAAAGGCACCGTGAAAATCGGTTTCGCCCGCGACGTGCTCGTCACCGTCCCCAAAGGCACGGCGGCGAAGATGAAGCCGGTGCTGGAACGCAAGGACCCGCTGGTCGCGCCGCTGGCTGAAAACGCCCCGGTCGGCAAGCTGAAAATGATGGTGGACGACAAGGTCCTGCTGGAACTGCCCGTCGTGGCCCTGGAGCCGATCAACCAGGCAACCATCTTTGGCCGCGCCTGGGATTCGATGCGTCTGTGGATGAAATAAGCCGTCAGCCTTCCCCATAAAAAATGCCCGCAGATGCTGCGGGCATTTTTTTGGCCTTGCGCTACGTCAACTTACTTCAGCGGCGCATCCTTCAGGTGCGGTGCGCGCGGCACGGGCGGGAAGGTGCCGTGGCGGCCGGCGGCAAACGTCGCTTCCGTCTGCGATGGCGCCACCGGCACCGAGACCTTGCGCACCTTGGCCACCTGCGCCGCCGTCACGGGCGCGCCGCGGTTGCCCCAGCTGGTCTGGATGAAGCTCACCACCTGCGCAGTCTGTTCATCGGTGAAGATATCGGCATACGGTGCCATCGTCAGCGCCGACGGCGCCGTGCGCGTGGCCGGCACGGCGCCGCCCGACAGCACGATGTTGATGGCCGACGTAGGGTCGTTCGTCTGCAGCACGGCGTTGCCGGCCAGCGCAGGGAACGCCTTGTCGTAGCCCTTGCCGTCGGAACGGTGGCAACCGGCGCAGCGGTCCAGGTACAGCTGGGCACCCGTGGAATTGACGATGCCGCTGAACAATTGCTTGCCCAGCTTGTCGTCCGCCACGAAGGCGGGCGTGGCCGGGTTCGATGGCGGCAGGGACTTCAGGTACTTCGCCATGGCCGCCAGGTCGCCATCCGTCATGTGCTGCATGGAATGGGCCACCACGTCGTTCATGGCGCCGAACGACGCCGTATGGCTGTTGCGGCCCGTCTTCAGGAATTCGACAATATCGTTCGTGCTCCAGCGCGCCAGTCCGCCGCCATGTTCATTGCGCAGCGAGGGCACGGACCAGCCGTCGATCACGCCGCCGCCCGCCAGGAAGGTGGTGTTGCCCGCGTCCGTCAGCGACTTTTCCTGCATGCCCACGCCGCGCGCCGTGTGGCAGGCACCGCAGTGGCCCAGGCCCTGCACCAGGTAGGCGCCGCGCAGCAGTTGCGCATCGCCCGTCGCCGGCGTTTTATATGGCTGCGGCGTGGGAGCAAAGGCCCAGCGCCAGATGGTCAGCGGGAAGCGCATCGACAATGGCCACGGAATGTCGGCCGCCTTGTTCGGCGTCGGGTCCGCCTTCACGCCATGCATGAAGTAGGCGTACAGGGCCTGCATGTCCGCCTCGCTCAGGCGCGAATACGAGGGATACGGCATGGCCGGATACACGGTGTAGCCGTGTTTCGTCACGCCGGTGCGCATCAGCTTGTCGAAATCGGCAAAGCTCCAGTCGCCGATGCCGGCTTTTTTATCGGGCGTGATATTGGTGGAATACACCTTGCCGATCGGCGTTTCCATGCCCAGGCCGCCCGCAAACGGCTTGCCCTGCGTGCCGGCCGTATGGCAGGCGATGCAGTCGCCGGCGCGGGCCAGGTATTCGCCCTGGCGTATCAGCTGGGCGTTCGGGACGGTGGCGGCGGGCGCGGTGGCGGACCAGGCGGCGCCGGGGGTACTGGCGGCGAGCGCCAGCAGCAGCGCGCCCACTGTATGGGTGAATGTGTTGTTCATCTTCTTGTTCTTTATCAAGCGACCAGGGGACGGGGATCTTGCAGGTATTGCTCGCGGATGGCCTTGGCCGACCAGTAGGTCAGCGCGCAGGCCAGGCCCGTCGGGTTGTAGCCGATGCCGACCGGGAACACGCTGGAACCGACGGCAAACACGTTGTGCACGTCCCAGCTCTGCAGGTAGCGGTTGACGACGCTGGTCTTGCGGTCCGCGCCCATGGCCGTGCCGCCCGCCCAGTGGGTGGTCTGGTAGTTGCGCAGATCGAGGTGGTCGCCCACGCTCTTGACGGACACCTTGATCGCTTCCGGATTCATGGCTTCGGCCACCTTCATCATCTTGTCCGTGACGAAACGGCTCATCTTGATGTCGTTTTCCTTCCAGTCGAAGGTAAAGCGCAGCAATTGCTGGCCATACTTGTCCGTGTAGGTCGGGTCGAGGTCGACATAGCAGTCGCGGTAAGTCATGTTGGCGCCATGGCAATCGAAGGAGACCGTGTTCAGGTAGCTCTTCTTGACGGCCTTTTTCCAGGCAGAACCCCAGGCGGGCGTGCCGTCCGGCGTGGCGATGCCCGAGATCGGCTTCGAGCCGGCCGGGTTGCACCAGGCGGGCGAGCCACCCACGAAGCCCAGCGGGCCATGGTCGAAGTTGTCGCCATTCCAGTCATCGAGCGCGACGCCGGTGCCGCCGGCGCCGATGAAGGGGTTCGTGTTCGTATCTTCCTTGAAGAAGGTCTGGATGGTGGACATCATCTGGTAGGCGATGTTGCGTCCCACCACGCCCTCGTTGCTGACGGGGTCGTACGGCTTGCCGATGCCCGACAGCAGGAACAGGTGTGCGTTGTTGTAGGCAAAGGCGCTGGCGATGACCAGGTCCGCCGGTTGCTCGACGGCCTTGCCATCCGCATTGATGTAGGTCACGCCCGTCGCGCGCTTCTTGCTGCCGTCGAGGTTGATGCGCACGACGTTGCAATTGGCGCGCAGCTCAAAGTTGGCCACCATGCGCAGGGCCGGCATGATATTGACGTTGGGCGAAGCCTTGGAATAGTTGTAGCAGGCGTAGCCGGAGCAGAAGCCGCAGAAGTTGCACGGTCCCATCTGGCAGCCATACGGATTCGTGTACGGGCCGGAGGCGTTCGACGAGGCGTTGACGAAAGGGTGGTAGCCAACGGCCTTGGCCGCGCGGCGGAACAATTCCGCCGTGTACGGCACTTTCTGCGGCGCCAGCGCGTAATTGTCGGAGCGGTCGCCTTCGAACACATTGCCGTCGCCGACGACGATGCCGTTGACCTTGTAGGCTTGGCCCGAGGTGCCGAAAACTTTCTCGACGAAATCGAAGTGCGGCTCCAGCTCGGCGTAGGTCACGCCGAAGTCCTGGATCGTCATGCCTTCGGGGATGAATTTCTTGCCATAGCGGCGTTCGTAGTGGCTGCGGATCTGCAGTTCTTCCGGCAGGACGCGCCAGTGCATGCCCGACCAGTGCAAGCCCGCGCCGCCCACGCCCGTGCCCGGCTTGAAGGCGCCGATCTGGCGGTAGGGCACGGCAACGCCCGTGATGCTGTGGCGGAAGGTGAACGTGCTCTTCGACATGTCCTGGAACAGCTTGGTGCGCTGGATATAGGTCAGCTCGTCGAGGGTCTTCGGATAGGCGCCGTCGGGATAGGTGTCGCGGTACTCGCCGCGTTCCAGCGCGACCACGTTCAGGCCCGCTTCCGTCAATTCCTTGGCCATGATGGCGCCGGTCCAGCCGAAGCCGACAATCACGGCATCGACAGGCTTCATTTTTACATCGGGTTTGATATCACTCATGATGGTTTTTCTTTTTCTTTGATCGGGTACTAAAAGTTTGACGCTTTACGCGATGGATACTGGAGGTAAGGGGTATTTCTTGCCGTACTGCTCGACCCAGTCCATGTAGTCGGCGCGCGCGCCAGGGAATCCGACCATCTTCCAGGCCAGCATGTCCTTGTTGCCACCGTGCACGGGGTCGCAAAAGTATCCTTCGCGCGTGTTCTGCAGCAGCTGGTTGAAGAAGACCTTGGCCGGCACTGCGCCGATGTCCAACGTTCCCTTTTGCAATTGCGTGATGACGGCATCGCGCTCGGCCGCGGCCAGCTGCACGAAAGGCTTGCCCGACTGTTTCTGCACGGCCGCGTTCACGCCGGCCAGGGCGCTCTTGTACAGCTCGCGCGGTGCCATGTGGAACTGGTAGCCGAACTGTTCGATCGACGGCACGAACGGTCCCTGCATGTACCACAGCGCGCCGTAGGCGTAAGGCGTGTTCATCTGCAAATCGATGAATTCATGGGCGCCCGCTTCCAGCGCACCCGGGCCTTCGCCATCGGCGGGGATCAGGCGGTCGACGAGCGCCGTCAGGGTGGCCCATTCGGTGGTGTCGAAAAAGCGCGGTTTGTAGGCAGGCTGGTCCTTGGAGACGGCCATGGCCAGTCCGCCGCCGGCACCGGCCAGCAAGGCCACGGCAGGTGCGGCACCGACGGCCTTGCGCAAGAAATTACGCCGATGGGGCGAAATCCCGATGGTTTTCATAGGTTTTCCTCAGGCGGCACGAGCCGCCACAATGATGGATGGGGGAAGAGCAATGCGGGCAAGCGCCGCTGAGCGTGCAGATTTCACGTGGGATAGGCCAGGGTATCGCAGCGCTCA
This sequence comes from Janthinobacterium sp. GW821-FHT03C08, assembly GCF_059420905.1. Taxonomy (NCBI): domain Bacteria; kingdom Pseudomonadati; phylum Pseudomonadota; class Betaproteobacteria; order Burkholderiales; family Oxalobacteraceae; genus Janthinobacterium; species Janthinobacterium sp. GW821-FHT03C08. The sequence goes on from NZ_JBWKUP010000019.1 coordinate 13,133, forward strand.
TCCATCTGCCTCTTGGTTAGTTGACCAACATGATTGACAAGCGCTTGTTTTGCATTTACGGTGCGCATCGTACCATAATTAAAAGAAACATTCAGAGACAGGCTTAACGTGATTAAAAAAGAGGCGCCGGCGCGTGGCCGCCCGCGCAAGGCGGGCGTGGAAGATGCCGTGCTGGAAGCGATCGTCATGCTGGTCCGGCAACATGGACTGGAAGCGGTAACCATACAGATGGTGGCCGACGCGGCCGGCGTGGGACGCCAGACGATTTACCGGCGCTGGCCGCGCCGCGAAGAAATGCTGCTCGACGCGCTCGTCAAGCGCACGGCGGAAAAGCTGCAGCGTGCCCTCGACATGCCGGAAGGCCAGGAAATCGAGGCGATCTGTGCGCGCATCTTCGACAACCTGAACGCCGATGGCCGCTTCACCTGCGATCTGCTGGTGCTAATCCACAATGATACGGCGGCGCAACTGCGTTTTCGCGAACAGATCGTCGCTCCGTGGATCGCCCTGGTGGTGCAGCGCCTGGTCAAGATCGGCGTGCGTCCCGAGCTCGACCTGCGCCTGTTTGCCTTCATGCTGCAATCGGCGCTCGTCTACCAGATGCAGCTGGGCGGCGTGCTCGACGACGCCCTGCAGGAACGCTGCTGCCGCTTCATACGCAGCATGCTGTAGCTGGATATAATCATGACAATGATCCCCTCCCCACCAGAAAGCCAGCCCATGAGCCATGTATTTCCCGCCAGCCTGCAAGCGCCGCGCAGCCGTTTGAGCGCCAACGGTCCCGAACTGTCGCGCATCGTGGCCGGCATGTGGCGCATCGGCGAGTGGAATATGTCGGCGCAGCAGCGCCTGGCCTTCATCGAACAGTGCCTGGCGCTGGGCGTGACGAGTTTCGACCATGCCGATATCTACGGCGATTACAGCGCGGAAGGCTTGTTTGGCGAAGCGCTGGCCCTGCAGCCGGGCTTGCGCGACAAGATGGAACTGGTCAGCAAGTGCGGCATCAAGCTGCTCTCGCCGCACCGCCCGGGCCATGCCATCCAGCATTACGACACGAGCGCGGCGCACATCACCAGTTCCGTCGAACACAGCTTGCGCCAGCTGCAGACGGACCGCCTGGACTTGCTGCTGATCCACCGTCCCGACCCGCTGATGGATTTCGACGAGATCGCCGGCGCGTTTGCCCAGCTCAAGCAAGCGGGCAAGGTGCTGCACTTTGGCGTCTCGAACTTCAGTCGCCACCAGTTCGAGTGCCTGCACCGGCGCTTCCCGTTGGTAACAAATCAGGTGGAATTTTCGCCGCTGCACGTGGCGCCCCTGTTCGACGAAACCTTCGACGGCTTGCAGGATGTGGGGGTGGCGCCGATGATCTGGTCGCCGCTGGCAGGCGGGCGCCTGTTCCAGGGCGGCGATGCGAACGTGGAGAATTTGCGCAATGTCATCAAGCAGATCGCCGACCAGTTGCAGCGTCCGTTTGCCAGCGTGGTGTTTGCGTGGATCATGCAACTGCCTTGCCGGCCCCTGCCGCTGACGGGCACGGGCCGCATCGAAGCCGTCGGCGTGGCCGTGGAAGGCACGCAGTTCACGCTCAGCCGCAGCGACTGGTTCGCCATCCTGCGCGCCGCGCGCGGGCACGAGGTGGCTTAACGTTTAATCAATCTCGTCCGGGTCATTAAAGACTTGAGGTAGCGCAATACCGCGCCAGCCCAGGTGCCAGGCCAGGTTGAGCAGCAGGGTGGCGGCGATGTAGACGGCGAAGAAGAGCGCGAAGAAACTCGTCTTCAGCCACACCAGCAGGGCGATGGCGACGATCAGCACCAGCAGCGCGGCCAGGCTTTTCTTTTGCTTGGAGCTGGGGAAGCGCAGTGTCGACACCATCAGGCTGCCCACGCCGACGAGCAGCAGCATCAGCAGATAGCTGTGCAGCATGGAATCGATGGGCGCCGGCCACGCCACCACCACGGCCGCCACGCAGGCGGCACCGGCCGTGATCGGCATGCCGACGAAATACAGGGGATCGGTGCGCCCCACGTTCACATTGAAGCGCGCCAGGCGCATGGCGCCGCAGGCAACAAAGAAGAAGCTGGCCATGCCGCCAAAGCGCAACAGCAGGGGATCGTGCACGCCCATCTGCACGAAACCATAGCAATACAACAAGACGGCCGGGGCGCAGCCGAAATTCATCACGTCGGCGATGGAGTCGAGCTGCACGCCGAACTGCGAGCTGGTGCCCGTCAGCCGGGCCACATAGCCGTCGAGCGCGTCAAACACGCCGGCCAGCACCAGCAGCGCCGCAGCCAAACGGTAGGCATCCGCATCGCCCACCGTGGCGTTATCGACGGAAATGACGATGCTGGCAAAGCCGCAGGCGATCGACAGCAACGTCACCATGCTGGGCAAGGCGTATTTGGCGCGCTGCAGGCGCGACTTGGGCAATGTGTTCAAATTATCGGCAATCAAAGTAACGGGGAAAAAAAACAGCGCGGCGGCTTGCGCTGCACTATGCTCATTCTACCCTGTGCGGCAGCGGCACCGTCGGCGCGCAGGCAGGCGACATATCTTTTCATTAATGCTCTACGGCATATAAAAATGCCTTAGAATCGATTCCAGGGCGTCACGGCGGCCCCATAACATTGATACCGCCTGAACAACACCGTCGCGTGCGCAAGGCAGTCGTGGTCGAGAAGGGCAACTGTACCAGGGTACGGTGCGCCTCGCAGACTGCAGTGACGACGCGCGGCAGGTGCTGGCAGGTGTACTTATACAGGAGTCAGCTTGATTGCCTCGTCACTGCGTTGGAAACACACCCTCCCGGCCCTGCTGATTGCCGCCTTGCTCAGCGCTTGCGGCGGGGGAGGCGATAACGGCGGCAATACGTCGCTCAATACCTCGACGCCGGCCGGCCAGCTGACCCAGGAGCCGGGCGCCCCCGCCCTCAGCAACGACATCGCCACGGATGGCTTCAACTGGTTCAACTACCGCCGCAGCCAGATCGGCCTGGCGCCGCTGGTGCGCAATGGCCTGATCGACAACGCGGCCCTGGGCCATTCCAATTACCTGAACATTAACAATACCGTGGCGCACGAACAGGTGGTCGGCAAGCCCGGCTTTACCGGGGTGAAGCTGGGCGACCGGCTGGCCAAGGCGGGCTACGTGGCCACCTCGCTGCAGGGCGAAGTCATCGCCGGCGCGGCGAACACGTCCGGCTTCTACCTGGCCGAGGAATTGATCACGGCCATCTACCACCGCTTCGTCATTTTCGAGCCGCTGTTCAAGGAAGGCGGCGCGGGCGCGGCCGTCAACACCAGCGGCTACGCCTATTTCACCACCGACCTGGCCGGCAACAGCCGCCTTGGTCCCGGCCTGACGGCAGGACAGCTCGTCGTCTACCCGTTCAGCGGGCAAGTGAAGGTGGCCACCAGTTTTTCCAGCAATAACGAGTCACCGGATCCCGTCCCGAACCAGGACGTGGTCGGCTACCCCATCAGCGTGCACGCCAATTACGGCACACCCATCAGCGTGACGACGTTCAGCGTGCGCCAGCGCGGCGCTGGCGCGGACTTGACGGCGCGCCTGCTCAAGAGCGACAACGACGAGCATACCCCCGTGTCGGCCGCGTCCATCATTCCGATGGCCACCTTGAGCGCGAATACCGTCTATGACGTGAGTTTCATCGGCAAAGTCAATGGCGCGGACGTCACGCGCAGCTGGTCATTCACGACGCGCTAGGCGGGAGCGCCACGGCAAGCGGGCGCAGTGTTCAGGACGACTGGATGTAGAATAGCGGTTCCACTGCCATTGACAAGTTTTCGGCTCACTGCACAGCAGGCAAGATGAAACCACACGCCACTTGCGATGATGAGGCTGCCGTCGCGGCCTCCGACATGGTCCGCATTCTCGACGTCGAGAACGGACTGGGTCGCATCATGGGCGACCGCCACCTGTATCTGAAAATCCTGCGCCGCTTCCTGCACGACCACGGCACCACGCCGTGCCAGATCCGCAGCGAGGTCGAGGCCGGCAATTACAGTTCGGCGCGGTTGAGGGCCCATACCCTGAAGGGTGCGGCCGGCATGATCGGCGCGCGCCACGTGCACAGCCTGTCGGCCACCCTGGAAGCGGCGCTGCGCGCGCAGGCACCGGACCTGGCACGGCAGATGCTGCAGCTGGAACTGGCGCAGGATCAATTGCTCGGCGCCGTCAGCAGCATGCTGGGCACGCCGGACGACACGCATACGGCGGCGCAAGACATGGCGCCGGACCCGGCCGCGCCCGCCATCCAGCTGCTGCTGGCGCGCCTGGCCAGCCATCTGCGCGAAGGCGACGGGGCCGCCATCGATATCCTGGAAAACTCGGCCAGCCTGCTGGCCGCCAGCCTGGGCGTGAACGTGTATCACGAAGTGGCGGCCGCCGCGCACGAGTTCGATTTCGAAGGCGCCCTGGCGGCGCTGCTGCGGCGCCGCTAGCTAGCGAACTCAAGGGTTGTACTGCGCCTCTTCCGCATACGCCATGCCGCAACTCTTGCCGCAAAAACGGCGCACGGCGTCGAGGGGCTTGTCGCAGTACCAACAATTCCCCCCCTATGGCGGCGCTACTAGCCGCACAGTCCGCTACCGCTCAGCTGTTGTACTGCGCCTCTTCCGCGTAAGCCATGCCGCAACTCTTGCCGCAAAAACGGCGCACGGCGTCGAGGGGCTTGTCGCAGTACCAACAATTCCCCCCCTATGGCGGCGCTACTAGCCGCACAGTCCGCTACCGCTCAGCTGTTGTACTGCGCCTCTTCCGCGTAAGCCATGCCGCAACTCTTGCCGCAAAAACGGCGCACGGCGTCGAGGGGCTTGTCGCAGTACCAACACGCGCCTTTTGGCGGCAGGGAGGCGATCAATTCCGGCATGGCGGGCAATGGCCGCGCCACCACCTCCTCGCATTCCACGACGTCCGGCTGTTTGCTGTCCATGGCGCTTCCTTTCCTAGCGGCACTTCGAGGCCGCTCAGCAAGATTACGTCAGCGCAGTTTGGACTCCATGACATTTCTCAACGGCGTCAATGCTTGCTTGACTTTTGGTAGCTGCGCACGGCGTCATTGGCGTGCTCATCGATGATTTTCCGCAGGCGCGGCTGCGCCGCATACCTGGCGGCCAGGCGCTTCCATTGCCGCTGCGCCTGGCCGCAGGCATCGTCCACGGCGGCGATGATCTCGCGCTGGCGCGCCTTGTCGTTGTCATCCCATTCGCCGGCAAAATGCTCGCACGTTTGCGCCTGCTCAATGAACTGCGCCACGTCGCGCGGCAGCTTTTCCTGCGCCGGGCAAAGCAAGGGCAGGCAGCACAATACGCCAGCGATGAGGATTTTCACGTTGCGCCCTTACTTGCCGATGCAGAAACGGCTGAAGATCACGCCCAGCAGATCGTCGGGCGAAAACTCGCCCGTGATGCTCGACAGCTGCACCTGCGCCAGGCGCAGTTCTTCCGCGAACAGGTCCAGCGACTGGTCGTCCTGCGCCGCGTGCTCGGCCGCGATATTCAAGTGCTTGCCGGCCGACTTGAGCGCGATCAAATGGCGTTCGCGCGCCAGGTACAGCGACTCGCCCGTCTGCTGCCAGCCGGCGATGCGCAGCAGTTCCGCGCGCAAGAGGTCGATGCCGATGTGCTCGTGCGCCGACAGGTACACGTGGGTCGCATCGGACAAGGCATCGACGCCAGGCTTGTGGCCGGAGAGATCGATCTTGTTCCACACGCGCACCACGGGCACGCCTTCGGGGAAGGCGGCGACGATGGTTTCATCGGCCAGGGTGGGGCCATGGTCGGCATCGAGCAGGTGCAGGATCACGTCCGCCTTGCCGATTTCGCCCCAGGTGCGCTCGATGCCGATGCGCTCGACGGCGTCGATGGTGTCGCCCGCGCTGCGGATACCGGCCGTGTCGATGATGTTGAGCGGAATGCCCTCGATCTGGATGGTTTCGCTGACCTTGTCGCGCGTCGTGCCGGCGATCGGCGTCACAATGGCCACGTCGGCGCCCGCCAGCGCGTTCAGCAGCGACGATTTGCCCACGTTGGGCTGGCCCGCCAGCACGACATTCAAGCCTTCGCGCAGCAGCGCACCCTGCGCCGCCTGGGCAAACACTTTATTCAAGGCTTCGATGACGGCCTTCAATTGACCGCGCGCATTCGATTTTTCCAGGAAGTCGATTTCCTCCTCCGGGAAATCCAGCGTCGCCTCGACCAGCATCCTTAAACCCGTCACCTGCTCCACCAGCGCGTGGATGGTGTTGGAAAACGCGCCCGACAGCGATTGCGAGGCGGACTTGGCCGCCGCTTCCGTGGACGCATCGATCAGGTCGGCCACGGCTTCGGCCTGCGCCAGGTCCAGCTTGTCATTCAAGAAGGCGCGGCGCGTGAATTCGCCCGGCTCGGCCAGGCGCAGACCGCTGTCCTTGCCCGCTTCGAGCACGCGCGCCAGCAGCAGCTGCAGCACGATGGGGCCGCCATGGCCCTGCAATTCCAGCACGTCTTCACCCGTGTAGGAATGGGGGCCCTTGAAGTGGAGGGCGATGCCCTGGTCGATGATGCTGCCATCGGCTTCCGTGAACGGCAGATAAGTGGCGTGGCGCGGTTTCAGCGCCTGCGCGCCGAACAGGGCCGTCATCAGGGGAACGAGGTTTTTGCCGGAGGCGCGGACCACGCCGATGCCGCCGCGTCCGGGAGCGGTGGCGATGGCGGCGATAGGGGAGGAGTCGAGTTTCATGGCGTAATTGTAGTGTATTCGGGGAAGGCTGCAGGGGGCGCGCTATTGTCGGCGACAAACCGGGCGCACATGAAAAGGGAGGTCTGTGGAAAACCGGCAAAACCCACTTTTTTTGACATCGGACCCAGTAGGTCCGATGTCAAAAAAAAGCCCGCGCAAGGCGGGCTTTCTGTTCGCTGGCCGGAATTACTTGGCGGCAGGCGCGTATTTCTTGGTGATCACCCATTGCTGGCCGATCGACAGGACGTTGTTGACGACCCAGTAGAGTACCAGACCCGACGGGAAGAAGAAGAACATCACCGAGAATGCCAGTGGCATGAACAGCATCATCTTCGCTTGCATCGGATCGGCCGGGGCCGGGTTCAGCTTGGTCGTGATGTACATCGAGATCGCGTACAGCACGGGCAGGATGCACCATGGGTCATGCTGGGCCAGGTCGGTGATCCAGCCGATCCATGGCGCGCCGCGGATTTCCACGGACGCGTTCAGCACCCAGTACAGGGCGATAAACACGGGCATCTGGATCAGGATCGGCAGGCAGCCGCCCAGCGGATTGATTTTTTCCGTCTTATACAGCTCCATCGTGGCCTGGTTCATCTTTTGCGGATCGCCCTTGTAGCGCTCGCGGATGGCTTGCATCTTCGGCGTGACCAGTTTCATCTTGGCCATGCTGCGGTAGCCGGCGGCCGACAGGGGGAAGAACGCCAGCTTGATCAGGATCGTGAAGGCGATGATGGTCCAGCCCCAGTTGCCCAGGACGCTATGGATGTGTTCCATGACCCAGAAGATCGGCTTGGCGATGATGGTCAGCCAGCCATAGTCCTTGACCAGTTCCAGGCCAGGCGAGACGGCTTCGAGCAGGTGGGCGATTTGCGGACCCGAGTACAGCTTGCTGTCCATGCTGGCCGAGGCGCCTGGCGCCAGGGTCGGCAAAGGCAGCACGTTGCCGATGGCATACAGGTTGGTGCCGACCTTCTTCGTGAAGATGTCGCGCTTGGCGTTTTCAGGCGGTACGAAGGCGGAGACGAAAAAGTGTTGCGAAATAGCAAACCAGCCGCCATTCGCCGTCTGCGGATGCAGCGCCTTCATGGCATTGTCGTTGCCCTTCTTCTCGTCTTCCACGGCCGCTTTTTCGATTTTCTCGAACGTCAGCTTCTGGTACTTGTCTTGCGGCGTGTACAGGGTCGGGCCCGTGAAGCTGCTGTTGAAGAAGGAATCGCCGACGGGCTTGTTGCCGTCATGCGTCAGTTGCAGGTACAGCTGTGGCGTGACAGGGGCCGCGCCCACGTTGGCCACGTCGTGGCGCACGTCGATGACGTAGTCGCCGCGCTTGAAGGTAAACGTCTTGGTCAGCTTGACGCCGCCTTCGACCGCTTCCATCACCAGTTGCACTTGCTTGCCGTCACCCAGGGTGCGCACGCCAGGCTGTACGGTGAAACCGCTCGCGTGGGTAGGGAAAGGACCGCCCACCAGGCCCGATTGCGCCAGGTAGGTGTGGTTCGCGCCTTCGTCGAACAGCACTTCGTTTTGCTTGCCTTCGTCAGGCTGGCACCATTTGAACAGGCCGAAGCAGCCGCCAAACCAGCCCGGATTGCCCGCGCCCTTGAATTTCAGCAATTCCAGACGCTTGACCTGGCCGCCCAGGGTGTCGATGTCGACCTTGATGACGTCGGTGGTGATGGTAATCACTTCGCGCTTGAACGCGGCGGGATCGGCCACTTCGCCAGGCACGGCGGTCGCGCCGGCGGCAGGCAAGGCCGTCTTGGCCGGGGTGACAGGCGCCTTGGCGGTTTGTTCCGTGTTCGCGGAGAACATCGACGGCTTGCCGTTCGAGATCATCCATTCGTTCCAGAGAATTACCAGCGAGACGGAAAACACGATCCACAGGATGGTACGTTTATTGATATCCATTAGGGTATTTGTCAGGAGTGGTTGCAACCGCAAGCGGTCGTTGAAGATTGTTTGCCATCGGCCGGCGGCACCGGGTCGACGCCCCCTTCATTCCAGGGGTGGCAGCGGCACAGGCGCCTGGCAGCCAGCAGGCTGCCCTTGGCGGTGCCGTGCACGCGCAGCGCTTCCATCGCGTAATGCGAACAGCTCGGATAGAAACGGCAATTCTGTCCCAGCATGGGGCTGATCAGCAACTGATAAGCACGCAACAGGAACAGCAGCAGGGTTTTCATGGCGCGGAGGGTGGTGGCGCAGCAACAGAACGGGCCTGGGCGGCGATTTGCCCCGCGAACAGGCGGCCCAGTTCTTCCCGCAGCTCGGCTTTGAGGCGGGTCGTGGTGGCCGGGCCATCCTTGCTGTTGACGGCGCGCGACAGGCGCACCACGCAGTCGACCGGCGGCAGCGCGCTGTTGCGAAACAGCTCGCGCGTGACGCGCTTGATCGTGTTGCGGGTCGCCGCGCGCGGCGCGAAACGCTTGGCCACAACGACGCCCAGCCGCGCATGCGGCAATTGATTATGTCGGGTGTACAGCACAAAATGCGCTGTTTTTTGCGAAGGGCGCAAACGAAAAACGGATGAAAATTCATCCGTTTTAACGATACGCCGAAAGCGCGCGAAGTCGTGTGAACCTTCGCGTTGATTGCCGACTGGAGTACAGCTAGCCACGCGATCAGCTGTCAACGACAAGCCTAGACGGCCAGACGTTTGCGGCCTTTTGCGCGACGTGCGTTGAGCACATCACGGCCACCACGGGTAGCCATACGAGCGCGGAAGCCGTGCGTACGCTTGCGGCGAACGACGGAAGGTTGGTAAGTACGTTTCATGTTGGTCTCGCTAAAAACAAAAAAAATGCAAAATCGGGTCTGACGTCCCGTCAGTTTTTGGTGCCAATGACAATCGCGCACTTATGCCAAGGCACAAGCTGGCCAATCTCATCGCCCGCTGGAACGCGCACCAAATCTACTACGCGGAGCGATTTGCGGCCTCCGGTGCTCACTGTGCCTTCGCACAGTTGCGCGCCTCAGCCACAACTCATCACCGCTCGCTACGATTTGGTACTGCGTCGTTAATCCACGCTTAGTCCATATTGTCGTTCCAAATGAATAAACACGGAATACGGGCGGGGAACCCTGAATTATTCAGCATATGCCCCCCTCTTGTCAAGGATTGCCGCGATCGCCTGGAAATTTGCGCGCCGCCCGCCACCTGCGCCGCAGGCCGCACCAGCACTGCCTGCAACGGGATAACCGGGGGATAAGTCGCCTCTTATGCACATGGCGCCCCACCCCGCCACACAAAAATAACAGCTGTGCCTGTGGATAACTTTCGCAGTCGGGAGTAGAATAGCGCGTTACGTGTGGCGAGCCCTCGCGCGACGCCGGCCTTGCAACACGGTGACCGCAGGGCAGAATCGATACGCCCTCCCACACCTTTTCACATAGACATACATGGATAATTTCTGGCAGGCCTGTTCCGCGCAGTTGGAACTGGAGCTGACACCGCAACAATTCAGTGCGTGGATCAAACCGCTTATCCCTCTCGACTACGAAGAGGGCAAGCTGCGCATTGCTGCGCCCAATCGCTTCAAGCTCGATTGGGTCAAGACCCAGTTCGCCAGCCGCATCACGGCCCTGGCCATTCAGTACTTCGAAGCGCCGACGGAAGTGCAGTTCGTGCTCGACCCGCGCCTGGCCCTGCCGAAGAAACCCGTTGCCGCCAGCACCCCGGCCAGCGATCCGAATGGCGGCGCGCCCAGCGCGCGCGCCGCGGAGCCGCAGCCCAGCGTGCCGGAACTGAGCATCGGCGCGGCGCCACGCCGCGAGCAGAGCCGCATCAACACCGACCTGACCTTCGACAGCTTCGTGACGGGCAAGGCCAACCAACTGGCGCGCGCCGCCGCCATCCAGGTGGCGAACAATCCGGGCGTGTCGTATAACCCGCTGTTCTTCTACGGCGGCGTCGGCCTGGGTAAAACCCACTTGATCCACGCCATCGGCAACCAGGTGATGGCCGACAACCCGGGCGCGAAAATCCGCTACATCCACGCAGAACAGTACGTCCGCGACGTAGTGACCGCTTACCAGCGCAAGGGTTTCGACGACTTCAAGCACTACTATCACTCGCTCGACATGCTGCTGATCGATGATATCCAGTTCTTTGGCGGCAAGAGCCGCACGCAGGAAGAATTCTTCTATGCGTTCGAGGCACTTATTGCCGCAAAGAAACAGATCATCATCACTTCGGACACGTATCCGAAGGAAATTACGGGCATGGACGACCGCCTGATCTCGCGCTTCGACTCGGGCCTGACGGTGGCCATCGAACCGCCGGAACTGGAAATGCGCGTGGCCATCCTGTTGAAAAAAGCCAAGCAGGAAGGCGTGACCTTCTCGGACGACGTGGCCTTCTTTGTCGCCAAGCACCTGCGCTCGAACGTGCGCGAGCTGGAAGGCGCGCTGCGCAAAATTCTGGCGTATTCGCGTTTCCATGGCAAAGACATCACGATCGATATCGTCAAGGAAGCCCTGAAGGACTTGCTGTCGGTGCAGAACCGCCAGATTTCCGTGGAAAACATCCAGAAAACGGTGGCCGACTTCTTCAATATCAAGGTGGCCGACATGTATTCGAAGCGCCGCCCCGCGAATATCGCCCGGCCGCGCCAGATCGCCATGTACCTGGCCAAGGAATTGACACAGAAGAGCCTGCCGGAAATTGGCGAGCTGTTCGGCGGCCGCGACCACACCACGGTGCTGCATGCCGTGCGCAAGATCGCCCTGGACCGCACCAAGAACCCGGAATGCAACCATGAATTGCATGTGCTGGAACAAACCTTGAAGGGCTGAGCGCCGCTCGGGCAAGACTGGCTCAAAACGTGCTTTACCCTTATTATCTGGGAGAGCGCCGCAGCCGGTCTGCCGGGGCTCCCCTTGCAATGATTGTTAAATTACTACGTTAAACTTCATACCTATACATTGAGGATAAATATGCAATTGGTCAAAACCACCCGAGATACCCTTCTCCGGCCACTGCAGATCGTGAGCGGTATTGTCGAGCGTCGGCACACTATGCCGATTCTGGCCAATATCCTCATCCGCAAAGACGGTGAAAATGTCTCCTTCCTGTCGACCGACACCGAAGTGCAGATCACCACGCACGCGGAAATCGGCTCCGGCGCGGACGTCACGGGCACCACCGTGGCCGCGCGCAAGCTGCTGGACATTTTGCGCGCCCTGCCCGAGTCGGGCGACGTCACGATGACCCTGCTGAACAAGCGCCTGACCGTGCAAACGGGCAAGTCGCGCTTCGCCCTGCAAACCCTGGCGGCGGAAGAGTTTCCAACCGTGCAACAAGCGGAAAGCTACAACGCGTCCGTCACCCTGCCGCAGAAAACCCTGAAACACCTGTTCAACATGGTGCATTTCTCGATGGCGCAGCAAGACATCCGCTACTACCTGAACGGCTTGCTGCTGGTTCTGGATGGCAATAACGTCATCGCCGTGGCCACCGACGGCCACCGCCTGGCGTTTTGCCAGGTGGCCACCGAGCAAACCTTCGCGCGCCAGGAAGTGATTATTCCGCGCAAGACCATCATCGAACTGCAGCGCCTGCTGGAAGAAAACGACGAGCCGGTGCAGCTGGACATCGCCGCCAACCAGGTGAAACTGACCTTTGCCGACATCGAGCTGATCTCGAAGCTGGTGGAAGGCAAGTTCCCCGACTACACGCGCGTGATTCCTAAAGGCTACAAGAACGACTTCACCATCGGCCGCGATGAACTGCTGCGCTCGCTGCAACGTGCCGCCATCATGACCAGCGACAAGTTCAAGGGCGTGCGCTGCATCATCACCCCGGGCAGCATGAAGATCAGCTCGACCAATGCGGACCAGGAAGAAGCTGTCGAAGAGCTGGAAATCGACTACGGCGGCGACTCCGTCGACATCGGCTTCAACGTGACCTACCTGCTGGACGTGCTGAACAACCTGAAGTGCGAATACGTCAACATCGCCCTGGGCGACTCGAACTCGTCCGCCCTGATCTCCATCCCGGACAATGCCGACTTTAAATATGTCGTCATGCCGATGCGGATTTAAGCCTTAGTCGCAGCATAAAACTGGGGTCAGACCCGACGGGTCTGAGCCCAAAATCAGCAATCGTTATTTGAGAAAGCAGTCCATGTCCGAGAATCCACAAGACACCCCGATCCAGGCCAAAACGGAAGAATACGGCGCCGCCTCCATCCAGATCCTGGAAGGCCTGGAAGCCGTGCGCAAACGCCCGGGCATGTACATTGGCGACACCTCGGACGGCACCGGCTTGCACCACCTGGTATTCGAAGTGCTGGACAACTCCATCGATGAATCGCTGGCCGGCCACTGCACGGAAATCCACGTCACCATCCACAGCGATAATTCCATCTCGATCACCGACAATGGCCGCGGCGTGCCGACCGGCCTGAAAATGGACGACAAGCACGATCCGAAGCGTTCGGCGGCGGAAATCGTCATGACCGAGCTGCACGCGGGCGGCAAGTTCGACCAGAACTCCTACAAAGTATCGGGCGGTTTGCACGGCGTGGGTGTGTCCTGCGTCAATGGCCTGTCGAAATTGCTGAAACTGACCATCCGCCGCGATGGCAAGATTCACCACATGGAATTCGTGCGCGGCGTGCCGCAAGACCGCCAGATCGTCATGGTGGGCGACGTCGCCACCTCGCCGATCAAGGTCATCGGCGAAACGGACAAGCGCGGCACGGACGTGCACTTCTGGGCCGACGAAGAGATCTTCACGCACGTGGAATTCCACTACGAAATCCTGGCCAAGCGCATCCGCGAGCTGTCTTTCCTGAACAATGGCGTCAACATCAAGCTGTCCGACCAGCGCACGGGCAAGGAAGAAGTGTTCGCCTTCGAAGGCGGCACGCGCGGCTTCGTCGAGTACATCAACAAGGCCAAGTCGGTCTTGCACCCGACCATTTTCCAGGCCACGGGCGAGCGCCTGTCGGACCAGGGCACGAACATCACGGTCGACGTGTCGATGCAGTGGAACGATGCCTACAATGAACAGGTGCTGTGCTTTACGAACAACATTCCGCAACGCGACGGCGGCACCCATTTGACGGGCTTGCGCGCGGCCATGACGCGCGTGATCAACAAATACATCGATGAACACGAGTTCGCCAAGAAGGCGAAAGTGGAAATCAACGGCGACGACATGCGCGAAGGCCTGACCTGCGTCCTGTCCGTGAAAGTGCCGGAACCGAAATTCTCGTCGCAGACGAAAGACAAGCTGGTATCGTCCGAAGTGCGCGGCCCGGTGGAAGAAATCGTCGCCAAGACCCTGGCCGACTACCTGCAGGAAAAACCGAACGACGCCAAGATCATTTGCGGCAAGATCGTCGAAGCAGCGCGCGCCCGCGAAGCGGCCCGCAAGGCCCGCGACTTGACGCGCCGCAAAGGCATCATGGATGGCCTGGGCCTGTCGGCCAAGCTGGCCGACTGCCAGGAAAAAGACCCCGCCCTGTGCGAACTGTACATTGTCGAGGGTGACTCGGCAGGTGGCTCCGCCAAACAGGGGCGCGACCGCAAGTTCCAGGCCATCCTGCCGCTGCGCGGTAAAGTCTTGAACGTGGAAAAAGCCCGTTTCGAGAAAATGCTGTCATCGGAGCAGATCACCACCCTGATCGCTACCCTGGGCACGTCGATCGGACCGGACGAATTCAACGTCGAGAAACTGCGCTACCACCGCATCATCATCATGACCGATGCGGACGTCGACGGCGCCCACATCCGTACCCTGCTGCTGACCCTGTTCTACCGCCAGATGCCGCAGCTGGTCGAGCGCGGCCACATCTACATCGCGCAACCGCCGCTGTACAAGGTCAAGGCGGGCCGCGACGAGCGCTATCTGAAAGATGACGCCGAAGAAGCGAGCTACATGATGACGGTGGCCCTGAACACGGCCGTGCTGGTGCCGCGCGAAGGCGCGGAAGGCATTTCCGGCGAAACCCTGGCCGAGCTGGTGCGCAAGTTCAACCTGTCGAACACCATCATGACGCGTCTGACCCGCGTCATCGACCGCGCCGCCCTGACGGCCATCATGACGGGCGTGCAGCTGGACCTGTCGACCCTGGAACTGGCGGAAGCATCCGCGCAGGCCCTGCAGGCAGCCATCAACGATACCGCCGTGCAAGTGCACGTGCGCTCCGACGACCTGTCGGAAAAGCACATGCTGCGCATCGAGCGCATGCACCACGGTAACGTCAAGGTCACGGCCATCGACGCGGACTTCGTGCAAGGCCCGGACTACGCCGTGCTGAGCAACGGCGCCGCCACCTTCGAAGGCTTGATCGGCGAAGGCGCGTTCGTACGCCGCGGCGAAGGCGAGCGCGTCAAGGAAATCGCCGTCGTCGACTTCCACCAGGCCATGCAATGGCTGCGCGACGAAGCCGAGCGCACCGTCTCGAAACAGCGCTACAAGGGTCTGGGCGAAATGAACCCGGATCAACTGTGGGAAACGACGATGGACCCGACCGTGCGCCGCCTGTTAAAAGTGCAGATCGAAGACGCCATTGCGGCAGATCAAATCTTCACGACCTTGATGGGCGACGACGTGGAACCACGCCGCAACTTCATCGAAAACAACGCTCTGCGCGCGGGCAATATCGACGTATAAGCCACCGCGTCATGCCATCACGCATGCAAAGAAAACGCCACCTCCGGGTGGCGTTTTTTGTTCTCCAGCACCATCCCCATCGAGAAAAACCCTGCGCGTGACCTTTTTCTGCCACAGCCGTATCCATTGTGCGAGAATGCCCCTCCCCCCTGGATGATGCGCATGATGACAAAACTCGCCGCAATCATGACTGGCATGACACTCATGCTGGCAGCCTGCAAGCCCGCAGCCACGGCGCCCGCGCCTGACATTCCTGCGGCGATGGACCAGGCCGCGACCACCCTGCTGCAGTCGAAACTGCTGCACGCGACGTCGATTGCCGTCGTTTATCGCGGCCAGGAATTCATTCTGCATCAGGGCGAGCTGGAAACCGGCAAAGCCAATCCGCCGGACGATACGACGCTGTATGAAATCGGCTCGGTCAGCAAGACCTTTGCCGGCCTGCTGCTGGCGAACGCCGTGCTCGAGGGAAAGGCGGCGCTCGACGATCCCATACAACAGTACCTGCCGGCCGCCTACCCGAACCTGCAGTCGCAGGGGCAGCCAATCCGCTTGCGCCATCTGATCACGCACACCAGCACCATGCCGGGCATGCTGCCATTGCAGGTGAACACCATCTTGCAGGATTTCACGGCGCACGCCACGCCGGCCAAGCTCAATGCCGCCTACGCCGACTATGGACAGGCGCAATTCTGGCAGGACTTGCACACCGTCAGCATCCAGGGACCGCTGGGCAAGGACTATGCCTATTCAAGCGCCGGCACCGAACTCGTTGCGCACGCGCTCGAAACAATCTACGGCATGCCCTACGAAGTCCTGCTCACCCAATTCATCGCCCGCACCGCCGGCATGCACGATACCAGGCTGAGACTCACGGCCCAGGATACCGGCCGGCTGGCACCCGGCTACCACAGCGACAATCCCGTCGTGACGACGCCGATGCCACAACTGCCCTGGGGGGCCGCCGGCAACCTGAAGTCGACGATGCCGGATATGGCGAAGTACCTGCGCCTGCAGTTGGGCACCCATCCCGCCGTCGTCGAATCGCACAAGCCGCTGGTCCGCTTCCAGGACGACTTCAGCATTGGCTACTTCTGGAACATCGGCAACAATCGGCAGCTGGGCACGCATTATGTCCACCATGGCGGCGTGCCACGCGCGCAAAGCTACGCCTATGTCGTTCCGCAATATCAGCTTGGGGTCTTCATCATCACCAACCAGAGCGGCGACGCGACTGCCGGCGCCATGGAAGGCGCGCTGGCGCCTATCTTCGACACCGTGGCATCCCTGGAACGCGCGCAGTAAGCCAGCCCTGGCGTTGGAGAACGTCGTGCCGGTGCGTCGATGCCATTCCGGGCCGCATTGACATGCTTGCCAAAAGCAATCAATAATCTGCTTTAAGCAAGCAAATGGAGGCCCCGCATGCATACGGATCCACTCGGTGAGCGCACGGACAGCGTGCGTCGCTTCAACCGTTTTTATACGCGCCAGATTGGCGTGCTGCATGAACACCTGCTCGACAGCCCGTTTTCGCTGACGGAAGTGCGCATCCTGTATGAGCTGGCGCATTGCAACGATCTCACCAGCGCGGACCTGTGCCGCGAGCTGGGCTTGAACGCGGGCTACCTGAGCCGGGTGATCAGCGGTTTCGACAAGCAGGGGCTGATCGCCAAGACGCGCTCGCCCACGGATGCGCGCGCCACCCGCCTGCAGCTGACCGACGCGGGCCAGCGCACCCTGGCGCCCCTGGTCGACGCGTCGCGGCGCGACGTGGCCGCCATGCTGGCACGCTTGCCGCCGACGGCGCAGCAGGACCTGGTCGCCGCCATGGAGCAGATCGAGAACCTGCTGGGTCAACCATCCCAAAGTTATCTGCTGCGCAATCCGCAACCGGGCGACATGGGCTGGATCATCCACCGCCAAGCCGTGCTGTATGCGCAGGAATATGGCTGGAACAGCGACTACGAGGCACTCGTGGCCGACATCCTCGCCAAGTTCGTGCGCGAATTCGATCCGGCCCGCGAGCGCTGCTGGATTGCCGAGAAAGATGGCAAGGTGATCGGTTCCGTCTTCGTCGTGCGCCAGGACGACACGACGGCCAAGCTGCGCCTGCTGTATGTCGATCCCTGCGCGCGCGGCCTGGGCATCGGCAGCCGCCTGGTCGACGAGTGCCTGCGCTTCAGCCGCCAGGTCGGCTACACGAAAATAGTGTTGTGGACCAACAGCATCCTCACCGATGCGCGCCGCATCTACGACAAGGCGGGTTTCCAGCTCGTCGAGGAGGAGGCGCATCACAGCTTCGGCAAGGACCTCGTCGGCCAGGTGCTGGCGCGCGACCTGTAAGCGGCACTTGCCAGCTCCTGATGTGAAAGCGACTGTGGCGCCACGCGGACACTGACGGCCACTTTCTCTGCCCCGGTCCCCACGGCGTCCAAGAAACCAGTACACTAGTGCCTGAGCGCAACTAATTTTGTGCGCGCACCATGCCGCCTGATGTTGCCGGGAGGCATTCCTGCCGCAAGGCCTGTTGTCTGCCTGGACGAATGCAATGTTCACTTCGCGCAGCCTGTCTCCCGCCTTCTATTACCTGTTCTTTTCAGGAGAACGGGAGCAGCAGCAGCGCTTTTTCAAGGAACTGCATTTCATTTCGATAGCCATCCTGACGTTTGGCCTGGCGTGCTGGCTGGTCACGTTCAGCCTGACCTTGCCGCATGCTGCGCTCGACCATGCGCAGGCAGCGCTGGGCGTGACGGGCATGCTGGTGGGGCTGCTGCTGACCGTGTATGCGAAGTCCTTGCAGGCCATCATCGCCAGTGGCACCATCAGCGTGCTATTCATCGGTTTCAGCTTTCGCGTGCTGATGCTGGGCACGGAAGATCCCGCTTTCTGGGTCTTGCCCCTGGGTGTGATGATCACCCTGACGACGGCGCCCATCTTCAGCGGCATCGCGTATTACCTGGGCGTGTCGCTGGGCGTGTGGGCCATCCTGGGGCTGGGGCAGTTTCCCGTGCATGCGGGCCAGGCCGACCAGCATTGGCCCATGCTGGCCGTCACCATCAGCGTGATCATCGGCCTGGCGCTGAACATCTATTTTCTCGTCTTGCGCATCAACAACTACCGCGCCCAGCGCGACCTGGCGACGATGGCCTACAAGGATGGCTTGACCGGGCTCAACAATCGCCGCATGTTTACGCAGGGTGCGCGCGCCCTGCAGCGCACGGGCATGGCGCCGGCGTATTTCCTCATGATCGACATCGACGACTTCAAGCAGATCAACGACGTGTACGGCCATGACGTGGGCGACGAAGTCCTGAAAAAGATCGCCGGCGTGATCGCGGGCTTGTCCGGCGAGCACTTGTGCGGGCGCCTGGGAGGCGAAGAGTTCGCCGTCATCTACCAGGGTGAAAAGCAGGCCGCCTGCGACTTTGCCGCGCAGCTGGTCGATGCCGTCGAGGCGGCCTTCGTGCCGGAGCGCAAGGTCTCCGTCAGCATCGGCGTGGCGGAACTGCTCAAGGAAGTCGATCTGTCGCACAGCTACCGGCGCGCCGATGAATCGCTGTACCTGGCCAAGAAGAATGGCAAGAACCGCTACGTGCTCAATGCCGCCTGAGCATCCGTGACGGGTTTCTGGCACGCCAGGATGGCGGCGCGCATGCCGGCACGCGGACCGGCATGACCATCGAAGGCCCCGACTCGCCGCATCCTGTCCCGGCTGCCGCCGCGCGCGGCCACGGGTACGCTTCCCTGTGCGCTGGCGCCAGTCCAGGCGGCTGCCAGCGTGGCCCGCTGCTGGAAAAGAGGCGCACAGACAGGGTGGACAAGGGAAAGCATTGCCATCCCGCATAAGAACATGGCATTTTGGCATTTTGCGGTATGATTTCCGATCGTGCGGCGCTGCCCGGTCCCTGCCTTGCCCACCTCCTCCATCAAGCAACACCACGCTTGAGTAGCATTCTGCCCTAAGGAACTCTTATGTTCGGTTTTAACCTGCGCGTCGCCAAAATGGTGTGGACAGCCTTCCTCATCGTCCTCTTGCTGTTCATCACGTATAAAGTCTCGTCGACCCTCATCGTGGTGGTCTTTTCGATTTTCTTCAGCTACCTCGTGTATCCGCTGATCGAACTGCTGGAACGCCATGGCCCCAAGCGCCTGCCGCGCACGGCCGCCATCGGCATCGTCTTTCTCGTCGTCATATTGCTGGTGGCCATACTGGGCTCCATCTTCGGCGCCCGCATCGAGGAGGAGGCGATCAAGCTCAGTGATCAGTTGCCGACCCTGCTCAAAGGCAATAATTTTGCCGAGCGCATCCCGCTGCCCGAGTTCATGGAACCCTTGCGCGCGCGCATCTTGTCCTTCATGCAAGAGCAGCTGAGCACTGGCACGGGCCAGGCCATGCCGCTGGCGAAGGAAATCAGCCTGGGCGTGATGCACGCGGCCAGCAACCTGATCTACCTGGTGCTGGTGCCCGTGCTGAGCTTTTTGCTGATCAAGGAAGGACCGGACATGCGCGACGGCTTGCTGTCCCTGCTGAACCGTCCGAACAAGAAACTCTGGGGCGCCATCATCGACGACCTCGACATCCTGCTGTCGCGCTATGTGCGCGCCCTGCTGCTGCTGTCCATCGCCACTTTCGTCTCCTACAGCATCGCCTTTTCCCTGATGGGCGTGCCGTACGGCCTGCTGCTGGCCGGCGCGGCCGCCTTGCTGGAATTCATCCCGTTTGCCGGCCCGCTGGCCGCCGCCGTCATCGCCGTCGTCGTGGCCGGCTTCAGCGGCTTCGAGCACGTGTTCTGGCTGATCGGCTTTATCGCCGCCTACCGCTTGTTCCAGGATTACGTGGTCAATCCCTACCTGATGAGCGAAGGCGTGGAAGTGAGCCCGCTGATGGTGATCGTCGGCTTGCTGGCCGGCGACCAGCTGGGCGGCGTGGTCGGCATCTTCCTGTCCGTGCCCGTGATGGCCGCCATCAAGATCGTCTTCGTGCGCGCCCGGGCGGCCTTGCAGGCACGCCACGATGCTCTGGAGAAAGCGGAACAGGCGGCGGAGGAAGCGCGCGCCCAGGCCCTGGCCGAGGCGGCGCGCTTGCAGGAGCAGGGCAGCAAGGCCACCCTGGAAGCGCAATAACTTAAAACTCTTCCCACTCGCCGCTGTTATCCGCAGCAGGCCTGGCCGGACGCGGTTTGGCGGCAGGGGCCGGTGCAGCAGCGGCACCGGCCGGCGCCAGGCGCAGGGCCGGGCGTTTCAAGGCCGTGCTGGCGGCGGCCACGACAGGCTTGCGCAAGGCAGGCTTGGCGGCGGCAGGACCGCCGTGATTGGCGTCGAGCTTGAAGATGCTGACCATTTCCGCCAGCGCCGCCGCCTGCTCCTGCATGGCTTCCGAGGCGGCCGCCGCCTCTTCCACCAGGGCCGCATTCTGCTGCGTCACGGTATCCATTTCCGCCACGGCTTGATTGATCTGGCCGATGCCCAGTTCCTGCTCGCGGCCGGCGGCGCTGATTTCCGCCATGATGTCCGTCACGCGGCGGATGCTGGAAACGATCTCGTCCATCGTCGTGCCCGTCTGGCTAACCAGCTCGCTACCGGCGCCCACGTTCTGCACCGACGCTTCGATCAGCATCTTGATGTCCTTGGCGGCGGAAGCCGAGCGGTGCGCCAGGTTGCGCACTTCCGTGGCGACGACGGCAAAGCCGCGGCCCTGCTCGCCCGCGCGTGCCGCTTCCACGGCCGCATTCAGGGCCAGGATATTCGTCTGGAAGGCGATGCCGTCGATGACGCCGATGATGTCGGCAATCTTTTTCGACGATTCGCTGATGGAACCCATGGTATCGACCACTTGCGCCACCAGCGCGCCACCTTTGACGGCCACGTCCGAGGCGGAGACGGCCAGCTGATTGGCCTGGCGCGCATTGTCGGAATTCTGCTTGACGGTGGAAGTGAGTTCTTCCAGCGAGGACGCCGTTTCTTCCAGGCTCGACGCCTGCTGCTCCGTGCGGCTGGATAAATCCAGGTTGCCCGAGGCGATTTCATTGCTGGCCGTGGCGATGGCGCCGCTGCCGTCGCGCACGCCGCGCACGGTGTTCGACAGGCGTTCCTGCATCTGCTGCAAGCCCTTCAGCAAGGCGCCCATCTCGTCGTGGCGCGCGATGACGATATCGTTGGCCAGGTTGCCGTCGGAAATGGCACCGAAGTGGCGCAAGGCCTGGTCCAGCGGACCGAAGATGGCGCGCAGCAAGAGGATGCTGGAAATGATGATCAGCAAGCCGCCCACCACCATGCCGGCAATGGCCAGGGCCACTTGCGTATGGTAGCGGGACTGGCTGGCCGCGTACATGCCGGCCGCCGAGCGTACCTGGTATTGCGTCAGGGCCTCCGCCGCCTGGTCCAGGGTGCGGTACAAGGGTGTCAGGCCCGTCATCATCAGCGCGTCCGCTTGCGCAACGTTGCCCTCACGCAAAGCCTTGCTCATGACCAGCACGCCGTCGTTGATATAGGCGCTGCGCTTCTTGTCCATGTCGTCGGACAAGAGTTTTTCTTCCGCGCTTTGCGGCAAGCCCAGGTACACCTTCCAGGCCTTGTGCGACGCTTCCAGGAATTGCTCGGCACGGGACAGCGTTTCCTTGGCATCGGCGGCGTCCGGATGCACCATCACGCGGTCCATCGTGAAGCGCGCGCGGCCCAGGGCAATTTGCGATTCACCGATCGCCTGCGTCGACGCCAGCTGGTTGCTGTACACCTCGTTGAGGCTGTTATTCGCCGACTTCAGGCTGATCATGCTCATGGCACCCAGCACGGCGATCAGCAGGCCCAGCACACTCATGGTGGCAATCAGGCGCATTTTTATTGTTATGTTCGACAGCATGCAATCTTCCTCGGTAAGGGCGCAACCATGCCCGCGCTGGCCGGACGAGATGACGGCAAACGCCAGACAGGCGGTTCATTTGAATTGTTCAGGACAGGTCGATACGGCATGTGCGGCGGCAGGGGGAGGGCGCCCGCGCATATCGTCAGGAGTGAAATACAGATCAACAGGGTTGAGGTTTCCTGTACTTTTGATTTCCTGACTGCAAGATACAGGGAAAGATTACCGGTAGCAACATCCAGCGTCAATTTTCACACATTGTCACAAGCCGGTGATGTTTTTTGCGCAGAATGGGCGTGCCGCATGCCTTGCCGGGCACGCCAGGGCAGGCATCTGCGGCCATGCTGTTCCGGAACGCCGTGGGCGGCGACGCCATTCAGGCCAGTCCGGAGACGCCGGCGCGCCGGCCAAACAGGGGCCGCTGCACCGTCTGCGCCAGCAGCACGCCCAGCAGCGAGATGCCGCCACCCACCAGGTGATATATATGCATGCTTTCGTGCAGCCAGGCGATGGCCAGCAGGGCCGTCAGCAAGGGCAGCAGGTTGACGTAGATGCTGCAACGGTTCGGCCCCAGCAATTTCACGCCTTCGATCCACAGGTAGGACAGCACGATGGACGAGCCGATGCCCGCATAGCCGATCAGGGGCAAGGTGGTGGCGTCCAGCCTGGCGCTGCCGGGCGGCAGCAACAGGAACAGGGGCAACATGCACAGCAACGCAGCCAGCGCCTGGCAATAGATGGCTTGCCAGGCGGGAATGGATAAGCGCCAGCGGCGCAGCAGCACGCCGTACAAGGCAAAGACCAGGCAGGCCAGCAGCATCAGCGCGTCGCCCGCATGCACGCCCTGCTGCAGCAAGGCCAGCACGTCGCCGCGCCCGACCAGGTACAGCAAGCCGCCAAACGACAGCACGCCGCCGGCCGCCATGCCCAGCGTCAGGCGCTCACCCAGCAGCAGCACGCTGAGCAGGGCCGTCATCAGGGGCGCCAGCGCCGTGACGATGGCCATGTTGGTGGCCGTGGTACTTTCCGCGGCGCGGTAGGACAGGCTCTGGAACAGCGCCATCGACATCACGCCGCACAGCGCCAGCTGCCACCACTGGCGGCGCAGGGCCGCACGGTTGCGCCACAGGGGACGGACGATGAACGGCGTCATCACCAGCAAGACCAGCACCAGGCGGTAAAAGGTGATGGCCGTGGGGGCGATGCTGGACGCGGCCAGCTTCGAGACGACGACGTTGCCGGCCCACAGCAGCATGGCGAGAAAGGGATACAGATAGGCGCGCACGGGCATGCGGAACTCCATAAATTATTGCGGAAAACCATCATGCCGCAGGCGCCCTGCGCCTGCTTGCGCTAAGATGCCCCTACCTATCGCAAAACTGACGCTCTTTTTATGGATTGCACCGCCCCCGCCTTTCAGGAATTGCTGCCCGTCACGGCGCGCGCCATGGCGCTGGCCGTCGACTATGCGCACGGCCACGTGATTTCCGTGCACCGCCACACGCATGCGCAATTGCTGTATGCCATCGAGGGCGTGATGACCATCGAGACGCAGGGCGGACGCTGGGTGGTGCCGCCCACGCGCGGCGTGTGGCTGCAGGCCGGCGTGGCGCATCAGGTGCGCATGAGCGGCGCCGTGAAAATGCGTACCGTATTCATCGACTGCGCCAGCTCGCCCTTGCTGCCGGGCCACAGTTGCGTGCTCGACATCAGCCCCCTGCTGCGCCAGCTGATCGTGGCGGCCGTCGACATCGCGCCCGATTTCACGGAAGGCAGCCGCGACTGGCATCTGCTGCGATTGCTGTTGCACGAACTGGGCAGCCTGCCCGTGCTGCCCCTGTACCTGCCCTTGCCGACCGACGCCCGCCTGCGCGGCATCTGCGCGCGCCTGATGGAACAGCCGGGAGAGCAGCTGACGGTGGCCCACTGGGCGCGGGAGCTGGCGATTACCGAGCGCAGCCTGCACCGCCTGTTCCAGAAACAGACGGGCATGCGCTTTGGCCAGTGGCGCCAGCAGGCGCGGCTGCTGCGGGCGCTGGAACAGCTGGCGCGCGGCGGCAAGGTCATCGACGTGGCCATGGACAACGGCTACACGAGCCAGAGCGCGTTTACCGCCATGTTCAAAAAGCATTTCGGCACCACGCCGACGGCGTTTTATCAAGTCCGGCCCATCGCCGCGTAAATAAAATGCTGCTATGCATCAATAATCATGGGCGATCGCCGCCGGGCTTGTTATCATCGCAAGCCTTATCGCACCGCGCCCATCCTGGCAGCGGTGTTGACCTTATTCCACGCCACCATGACACAGAATTTCTTCCAGACTTTTATCCTGCTCCTGCTCGTCACCGACCCGTTCGGCAACGTTTCCCTGTTCGTCAATGCCCTGAAACAGGTGCCCATCGAGCGGCGCTGGAAAGTCGTGGTGCGCGAATGCCTGATCGCCTTCGGTATCTTGCTGTTGTTCATGTTCTTCGGCCGCCATTTCCTGAACGCCTTGCAACTGTCGGAAATCGCCCTGCGCATCGGCGGCGGCGTGATTTTGTTCCTGATCGCCATGCGCATGGTGTTTCCGCAACCCAGCGCCGGCAATAGCGACCACGAGATGGGCGGCGAACCGTTCATCGTGCCGCTGGCCATCCCCGCGCTGGCCGGCCCCTCGGCCCTGGCCACCGTGCTGCTGTTTTCCTCGCACGAAGTCAATGAAGTGATCGCCCACGTGGCGGGCTTGACGGCCGTGGCCGTCGTCTGGCTGGCCGTCTTCCTGTGCGCCGAACGCTTGCAGCGGGCGCTTGGTCCACGGGTCATGACGGCGTTCGAACGCCTGATGGGCCTGATCCTGACGGCGATGGCCATTGAAATGCTATTAGCTGGCATACGCGCGTTCCTGAAGTCCGTTTAATATTGTCATTCATCCACTGAAGGAGTCCAGCATGAGCCGTTGCGCCCACATTTGCCTGATGGCCGATTATAACCAGTGGATGAATGCCAAGGTCTACGCGGCGGCGGCCAGCCTGCCGCCCGGCGAGCTGCGGCGCGAGCGGGGCGCCTTTTTCGGCTCCCTGCTGGGAACGCTGAACCACGTGATGGTGGGCGACACCCTGTGGCTGCAGCGCTACGCGCAACACCCGGCCGGCTTTCCCCTGCTCGACCCCATCCGCGCCATCGCGCCGCCCGCCTCGCTCACGCACCCGCTGTACACGGCCGAGGAGTTCGCCGCCATGCAGGCGCACCGGCAATGGCTGGACGGAGTCATCGTCGCCTGGGCCGCCTCCATCCAGGAAGCCGACCTGGACCACCTGCTCGACTACCGCAACAGCAAGGGAGCGAACCGGCGCGAATTTTTCAGCCTGCTGATGCATTTCTTCAACCACCAGACGCACCACCGGGGCCAGGCCAGCACCCTGCTGTCGCAGGCGGGCGTGGATGTGGGAGAAACCGACCTGTTGTTCCGCATTCCCAACCTTCTTGAATAAATCCCGAGAAATATACCGAACCCGAATCAAGGCCAGGCAATGTAATCGAAATACCCAGAAAAATATCCGCCTACATGAATCATCCTGACTTTGCAAGGACTTTAAGGCAGGAGTGCGGTGCATTCGCGGCGTACGCGATATCAATTCCTCATCAAATGCGTTACCATAGCGTTTGTTTCCCACCGGCAGCAATCTTCGTCCCATTCGGCGACATATCTGGCAACCGACTTTGGTGACGCGCGGACAAGAAAATCAGCCCAGCAGCCTTGTCCTTATGCCCTGGCAACAGTACAAAATCAAGCCCTTTTCGGGCCAATCCGAACGGCGTTCGGCGAAGCAAACTTTCCATAAGCAGATTGGTGTCCGCTTTGTTTGCAAAGAATGGATTAATTGACGTATGAAAAACAAATTTCTGAAGTTACCCCGCCTGCACAAGCAGATGATCGCGGCTGGTGCCGACCTCGTCTGCCTGCCGCTGATGTTCTATTTCGCGCTGTTCCTGCATTTCGATAGCCTCAGCCTGGATATTGTCGTCGAATACAAATGGTCCGCCATTGCCACCGCCGTCATCGCCGTGCCGATCTTCGTGAGAATGGGCCTGTACCGCGCCGTCGTGCGCTATATCGACCAGAAGATCATTTCCACGGTCGTGCTGGGCAGCACGCTGTCGGTGCTCATGCTGGCCGTTGTCGTGCAACTGCTGCAGCCAGGCCATTTGTCGCTGCCACCTTTCCTGATCTACTGGGTTAATTCCATCGTGTACGTGCTGGCCAGCCGCTATACCGCGCGTGGCTACTTCGTCGGCTTGCGCGAACGCTCCAAAAAGACCCGCGTGGCCATCTATGGCGCGGGCAAGGCCGGCAGCATGCTGGCTAATGCCCTGAAGCCGAGCAGCGAATATTTGCCAGTCATCTTCATTGATGACTCGGCACAGCGGCAAAATACGACCATCCATGGCATTAAGGTTTATCCGGCGAAAGAAATCGAGCAGTTGGCAAAAAGCATGCAGATTAGCACCGTGCTGCTGGCACTGCCGTCGATCTCGCGTCGCGAACAACGCCGCATCCTCGACCGTCTATCGACCCTGCAACTGAAGATCAAAGTCACGCCATCGATCGCCAACCTGGTCAAGGGAATCGCCCGCGTCGAAGACGTGCGGCAAATCGAAATCGAAGATTTGCTCAGCCGCGACCCAGTTGCCCCTGATCCGAAGCTGCTGTCCGTTTGCATCAGCGGCAAGGCAGTCATGGTAAGCGGCGCTGGCGGCTCGATCGGTTCCGAACTGTGCCGCCAGATCATCGCCCTCAATCCGACGCGGCTGGTTTTACTCGACATTTCAGAGTACGCGCTGTACACCATTGAGCAGGAATTGCGCGGCTACTGCGCCAGCCATGAACTCGATGTCGAACTGGTCGCCTGCATCGGCTCCGTGCTCGACACGGAAAAATGCCAGCGCCTGATGCACACGTTCGAAATCCATACGGTCTATCATGCAGCGGCCTACAAGCACGTGCCACTGGTCGAGCACAATCCCGTCGAAGGCATCCAGAACAATGTCTTCGGCACGCTCAGCCTGGCAAAGGCGGCCGTTGCCGCACGCGTCAAATGCTTCGTCCTGGTATCGACCGACAAGGCTGTGCGTCCAACCAATGTAATGGGCGCCACCAAGCGTCTGGCCGAACTGGTACTGCAGGCGTTTGCCCGCCAGGGTACCGCCACGCGCTTCTCGATGGTACGTTTCGGCAATGTTCTTGGCTCGTCCGGTTCGGTAGTGCCGCTGTTCCGTCGGCAAATCGCTGGCGGCGGCCCCATCACCCTCACCCATCCTGATATCACCCGTTACTTCATGACCATTCCGGAAGCGGCGCAACTAGTACTGCAGGCAGGGTCCATGGGGACTGGCGGCGACGTCTTTGTGCTCGACATGGGCGAACCGGTGCGTATCGTCGACCTGGCGGTGCGCATGGTACATCTGAGCGGCCAGGAAGTGCTCAGCCCATCGACGCCGGATGGCAAGATCGAAATCCGCTATGTCGGCCTGCGTCCCGGTGAAAAACTCTACGAAGAATTACTTATTGGAAATAATGTGACGGGTACCAAGCATCCGTTGATCATGCGTGCCCAGGAAGCAGAAATAGACTGGCCCTTCCTCGATATCATGCTCAAGCAACTCAATGATGCCTGCCAGCGCTTCGACCACATGGCAATTCGTGCCCAGCTACTGAAAATGGTCAGCGAATACCGGCCAGCATCCGAAATCGCCGACACCATCTGGCAACAGGGTCAAGAGGACGAAATCGAGATCAGTAATAATATGGCAAAATCCAGCTGAACGGAGCAAACCAGAGCGTTACTCTTAGCACAATAAAAAAAGTCCAAAGATGGATAGCCATCGTTGGACTTTTTTTTATTGGATGCGTGCATCGCCAGCCATGCGCGGCTCACTAAGACCGAGGATGCCATTACGTTCGACTACCGCTTAGGCGATACTGCAGACAGGCGTCACGCGCACGCCTCCTGAAAACTGAAAGGGCCGAGTCCTGCGCAATACAGAACTCAGCCCTTTGTGGCCAAACGACAGGATCAGCTAGCAATCCGCCTGGGATCAGCTACGTGTCAATGCGTGATACCATCCCGGCGCACAACCTTCAATACTGTCAGGAACACAATTTTGACGTCCAGCCAGAGCGAGCGCTGCTTCAAATAATCGGCATCGAGCTGCACTTTTACTTCCAGTGGCAACTCGTCACGGCCGTTGACCTGAGCCCAACCAGTCAGCCCCGGCGGAATGCTGTGTACGCCCTGGGCAGTACGCAGGGCGATCAAATCATGCTGGTTGTACAGCGCTGGCCGCGGGCCAACGACACTCATGTCACCACGCAGGATGCACCACAGTTGCGGCAATTCATCGAGGCTGCTCTTGCGCAGAAAGCCGCCGACCGGCGTCAAAAACTGGTCAGGATCATTCAACAGATGCGTCGCCACGACTGGTGTATCGACGCGCATCGTCCGCAGCTTGGGCATGGCAAACAGCGCGTTATCGCGCCCCACGCGGTTTGACCAATACAGGGCCGGCCCCTTCGAAGTCAGCTTCACCAGCACCACGAGCGCGGCAAACGGCACGGCAAATACCAGCGTTGCCATGCCTACACAAATTAAATCCAAGAAACGTTTCATTTTTTACCACTTTGATCAAAGGCTTTGAAATGGGCGACACTTTCGGCAATGGCTGCCTGCTGGCTAACAAGCGGCCGCCAGTCCAAGGTTGCCTGCGTCGCGCCAATGTCGACTTGCAGGGAGCCAAGCAAACGGTCGGCCACGGCGCGCTTGCCCAGCAAGGCAGCGGCGCAACGCATCCACGTCGGCGGTATTGGCAGCAGCAGCGCTTTCTTGTTCATCGCCGTGGCAATCATCGACGCCAACTGCGCAATACCCAGGTCGGCGCCATCCGATACCATGAAGATACCGCCTGGAGCACGCGCGTGACGGGTGCAGACAATGAGCAAGTCCACCAGATTATCCAGCGCGACCATGCTACGGGCATTGCGAACGCGTCCGAAAGGCAAGGGCAGGCCACGCTCTACCAGGCGCATCAGATTGAGGAAGTTCGCCTTGACGCCAGGTCCGTAGACCAGCGGGGGCCGCACGATCGCCACCTCCAGGGGGCCTGTGGCGGCCAGTGCCGCCAGGCCGCGCTCCGCTTCCAGCTTCGACTGCCCGTAAGGATCGCAAGGCATGGGCACATCGGCCGCGGTGAACGGCCGGTCCGTCGTCGCTTCGCCATTCACCTTGACGCTGCTGACGAAGACAAAGCGCTTGACACCATGCTGCATCGCCTGCGCCGCCAGATTCAAGGTGGCGTCGACATTCACGCTGCGATACGCACGCATTGGATCTTGCTCACGGTCGGCCATCACGTGCACGCGCGCGGCCAAATGGATGACAGCATCGCAGCCCTGCAGCGCACTGCGCCAATCGGTATCGGGACCAATATCGCCCACATTCACCTGCCCCGCTTGTGCCCCGCTGCGTACGGCGGCCACCACTTCGTCGCCGCGCGCTCGCAGCGCCTTGCACAAAGCGACACCGACGAAGCCGGCGGCGCCTGTTACTAATACTTTTGCCATCAGTCTGTCACCGCCATCAATTCCTGGTAAATCTCCAGCGTATCCGCCACAACCTTCTCCTCCGAAAACTCCTGCAAGACCATTTGCCGGCCGGCCGCGCCCATGGCGTGCCGCATGGCTGTGTCAGCCAGCAAGGTCGCCATGGCCTGGGCCAGTGCAGTGACGTTGCGCACCTCGACCAACAAGCCATTTTCGCCATGACGCACGATTTCGCGACAGCCGGGAACATCGGTGGCGATGATCGCCCGTCCGCATGCGGCCGCTTCGAGCAATGCCTTGGGCAGGCCCTCCCGGTATGAAGGCAGACACACCAGAGAAGCGCTGCGGTACACGAGGGGCATGTCATCGCGACGACCAAGCCACTCCACCGCACCGCTATCGACCCACTCCTTCAACGTTGCCGGTGGCACGGAGGCCGGGTTGCATTCATCCGTACCGCCCACCAGCACAAAACGCGCCTGCACACCCTGCGCTTTCAGCAGTTTGGCGGCCTCGACGAACTCGACGACCCCCTTGTCTGTGAGCATGCGCGCCGGCAGAAGCACCATCGGCACGCCCTGCGGCTCCGGCACGACATCAAACACCCGCACATCGACGCCAGCGCCCCGTATAAGACGAATATTGGCCCGTGCGATCGCCGCGCCATTGACCATCAGTTCACAATCGTCGGGATTTTGCAGGATCAGCAAACTGCCTCGACGGTTCAACAAAGTACGAAAACCTGCCAGCACGACAGCACGCAGACGGCCACGCTTGCCCGATGTGTCGCTGAAAATGGCCCCCATGCCGCCAAGCGCATTCACGACCCTTGGAATCCGCAGCAAGCTCGCCAGCAGGCTGCCATAGAGGACAGGCTTGATGGCGACCTGGTGCACGATATCCGGGCGCACCTTCCAATAAATCTTCAACAACCCGCACAGGGCCTTAAACTCAGCAAGCAGGCCCGTCGAACCCCGGTTCAGTTTCCAAGGATACAGCGTAATACCGGCCTGGCGAATCAACTCCGCGTGGCTGCTGACGTTGGTGGCAATCGACACATCCATGCCGGCGCCGAGGGCCGCAACGGCGAGCGGCAGCCGATGCGAAACGAAATACCAATCTTCAGTGACGACAAACAGCAGCTTGGTTCGCGTCGCTGAATGTGCGGCCATCACTGGCTGATCCGCCCGTCCAAACTGTCTGGGCAACCTATCACCACTAGCAGGAGGATATTTCCTGGTGCTCTCGGCAGATGCGGGCTTCACTTGCTCATCTATCATTATCTATTCCATCAATCGACAATTTTATCTACACCATCGGACAAATGGACTCAAAATATTTTTGCGCTCTTACAACTACTCTTAGAAGCATACTATCACCATGCCCGCGACAAGGCCTCGAAAATCCGCCTAGCCACAGTTACGCAACATACCGCATCACAATTGAACTATATATATTTATGAGCAGTACCTGACGCGACCGAAAATTCACTCTTCAATTTTTCAAATTTCGGCTAATCCCGAGGCCCACCCAAGAAAATAAGAATTTAATCACTATAAACAAAATCAAAGAATATACAAATAAAACAAATGCTGAATGCCAAGGTGGCAGCAAATATATCAACCATGCAAACCAGAGCATGTCTTCAGCCTGCTTTCCAGCATCAAGTTTTTTCACCAAGAATGATGATAAACCGGCCAAGAAAATAGTATATGCAATATAAAATGGAACCAAGTATGGGGCAATAAAAAACCATCCGGCAAAACTTATATTTGTATTCCATGTGCCGACTTCAAAAACCGAGTCGAAATCTGCATAACCAGTAAATGCGACACCAATAGGAATAGACTTTGCACCGTAAAAAATTCGATCAAAGGCAATACCATGCAAGCCTTCCATCCAAAATGGACTAAATCTACCATGCATAAATTCATCTTGAAGTAGATCTCGCATGCGAATTACCTCCACAAGAATCGACGTTGTCTGGAAACGCGATACCAAGTGCGTTAATCCATCACCCATCAACGCAAAATAATCAAAGCCATCAAGTGCAGAAAATACACTGTCTGCTGCATCATATAAGCCCACTTTTGACGAGGCACGCATAATCCATTTTAAATTAACCAATATTGGATAAAGCAATACCACACCAGAACCAACCATTACAATCCAACGCAACCGGATACGTCCCGCCCGATATGCACGGCACCACTCAAAAAATATTATTAACAAAAACATTCCCGACCAACCACGAATCAAATTGGATATTATCCATATCGAGATGTTGGCAGGGAGCATTTTATTATCACGATAAAATGCATAATACAACATCACTAATGAATCTATTGGGAAAAATACCCAGAAAAACGCAAAAGGAACATTTTCACCAGAAGATGCGCTACCAGCCACATTAACGCCATTTATCCAGTTAAATGACATATATATTAACTGAAAAACCAATAAAAATCTTCCGATTCGCTCACCTATCACTCTATCAGAGCCCGGGAAATTAATTTTTCTCACGCTAATTTTTGTTACAAAATCAAATAACGGAACGAGAATAATATAATAGGAAGATATTACTAGAAAAAGCGCCCACACCAACACACTGCTACTATATAAAGGATTTCCAGCCACATCACCTATAAGTTCTCCGCTACTCAGCATTAAACAGGCAGCAATAATATTTGAACATACATAGAGAAATAACCAATAAATCCTTGGGTTCGCACCTTTCACTTTTCATCCTTAGTCATATTAGTCCGAATTCAAACAATCAGCGTCCCCCATCTGCATCATCGACCATATCGATTTAGCATATTCGTTAGCAAGTTAATCTATGCCATAACAACACTACCGGTTACTATAGGGTCACTGTGCCTCCAACCAGGCCTGGAACATCAGCACATCCCACAGATGGGCTTCCCAATTGCGCTGTCCCGACAGATGTTCGGTCCATTTTTGCCGGATCGGCTCCACGTTAAAAAAGCCCTCGCGGCGCAGCCGCGATTCGTCCAGCAGCGCCTCGGCCCAATCGCGCAGCGGACCACGCAACCATTTGCCGATTGGTACACCGAACCCCATCTTCGGCCGCTCGATCAAGGCCTTCGGTACATGCCGGTAGAGTACCTCGCGCAAGGCCCACTTGGTCTGGCCATTGCGCAGTTTCATCGATTGCGGCAGGCTCCAGGCGAACTCCACCACCCGATGGTCAAGGAAGGGTACCCGTGTTTCCAGTGAGACACCCATCGCTGCCCGGTCTACCTTGGCCAGAATATCGTCCGGCAGATAACTGAGCATATCCAGTGCCATCATGCGCTGTACCCGATCCAGGCCCGTCAGCGGGGGCGCAAAGCCGGTCAGCAGAGTAGATGGCTCGCTTCCACCGATGACGACGGATGCGGGATCTTGCCAATGTGAAACCAAATTCAGGTACAGCGCGTCGCATGACGGGCTGGCCAATACACCGGCGCCCTTGTGCAGCTTGTCGCCGACGTTGGCAAACGGCATGGCGCCAGGTACCACGCGTCGGGCGGTGCCAGCGATCTTGTTCCACGCCGCAGGCGACACTGCCGTCAAGCCCTTTGCGGCCAGGCGGCGCAAGGGCACGGGCACGGTGGAAAGCTTACCCCAAAGCCTATCGGTCAACTGGTAGCGGTTATAGCCGCATAGCAGCTCATCGCCGGCGTCACCAGACAAGGCCACAGTCACATGCTCCTTGGCCAATTGCGACACGAGGAAAGTTGGAATCTGCGACGAATCGGAAAACGGCTCGTCATACAGCAGTGGCAAGCGCGGAATCACGGCCATGGCTTGCTCTGCCGTTACATACAGCTCGGTGTGATCGGTACCCAGATGCTGGGCTACCGCTTTGGCATGCTCGGCCTCGTTGTAGCCCGCTTCATGAAAACCGATGGTAAATGTCTTGACTGGCCGCGAAGACTGCGCCTGCATCAGTGCCACGATGGTTGACGAATCGATACCACCGGAAAGAAAGGCGCCCAAAGGCACGTCGGCCATCATTTGCTGACGTATCGCATCCTTGAGCAAAACTTCCAGCGCATCGATAGCTTGCTCCGGAGTCCCGGTAAACGGCGCACCGACGCCAGCCTCGGCTGTTCCGGTGCCGGACCAATACGTGCTCAACTGTGGCTCGCGCTGCTTTGCTGATATGGTCAACAGGCAACCTGGCGGTAACTTGCTGATACCCTCATAAATGGAGTATGGCGTGGGAATATAGTTGTGGCGCAACTGCAAACTGAGCGCACCGCGGTTAATGCGGTTCTCGAACACAGGATGCGCACGCAAGGCCTTCAGTTCGGAACCAAACAGGAACACCGCGCCGCTCCCCTGCCCTTGCCAGCCATAGTACAGCGGCTTTTCGCCGATACGATCGCGCGCCAGGGTCAAGGTGGCAGTCTGCCGGTCCCATATAGCCATGGCAAACATGCCAATGGCACGCACCAGGGTGTCATGGATGCCCCAGGCATCGAATCCAGCCAGCAGCGTCTCCGTATCCGAATGGCCGCGCCAGACCGGGGCCTTGCCGGTCTTTTCCAGTTCCTGCCGTAGCAAAAGATGGTTGTATATTTCGCCATTGAAAGCAACCACATAGCGGCCGGAGACCGACGGCATGGGCTGATGGCCGGCAGGCGACAAGTCGACGATGGCCAGGCGGCGGTGCCCGAGGCCGATGCCCTGCTCGGCATCGCTCCAGTATCCTTCATCGTCCGGGCCCCGGAGGGCAATGGTGTCCGCCATGCGCTTGAGCACAGGGACATATCCGTTATTATCTTGAGAAAAAGATGAGCCGAAGAAACCTACAAATCCACACATCAGTGAATACTTTCATTTGCAACACGTTGATAGATTGCCTCGAAACGATCCCGGGCACGCATTATTGTAAACTCTGCAACAATCCTTTGCCTAGCCATTTTCCCCTGTGCCTGTAGAACATCGGCTTCCAGCGTCAGTAACTGCCCGAACCCAAGTGCCAAAGCTGACGAATCTTCCTTAGGAACGACTACACCGGTATCGGCCACGAGCATGGCCGCATCCCCCACGTCGGTAACGACACATGGCAAGCCCATCGCCATGGCTTCGCCCACGACATTCGGGAAGCCTTCGGTACGCGACGACAGGCCAAATATATCCATCGCCGACAGGCAGACAGCCACGTCGGCGCGCTCGCCGAGCAACACAAAGCGCTCCGCGTACCCGGTCTGCGCGATCCAGTCCATCAGGACAGCATTGTCGCTGGCAAGTTCACGGCCCACCATCAGGAAACGCACCTCAGGGCGATGCTGCGCCACCAAACCGGCAGCGCGCACAAAATTAGCATGATCCTTGGCAGGATTGAAACGTCCAAGCGTACCAACGACGACGTGTGTGTCGTCAAAGCCACACAACTGCCGCAAGCCGGCGCGCTGCTCCGGCGACGCGAGCAGCCGCGTCAGATCAAAGCCATTTGGAACCACCGTCATGCGCGTGGAGTCGTAGCCAACCGCGACATGCGCACGGCGCGAAGCATCGGCCGCGCAGACAATGGTGTGCGGAAGCCAACGGGACAACCTAGCGCACACGTTGCGCACCATAGTAGTGGCGCGCACGCCCCCAGCCTGCACATCGGTAGTGCGAATACCCCACACGATATGTCGGTTGCCAACAAAACGAGCTGCTAGACCGCCTAAAAGATCAGCATGATACATCCAAGTTTGAACTATATCAGGCGCTTCCAACTTTATAATTCTTCCCAATTGCCAAAGGATACGCGGAATGTCCCGAAAAGACTGCATCTCTAGGGAGCGAACATCAACACCTAACTCACGTAACTCCAATCCAATTTTCTCGACGGTTGTTAGTGAGATTATTTTATGCTTATGAAGCGTATCATTTAAATGTGATTCGATCAGACGTTTAAGCATTAATTCAGCCCCCCCCACGCCCAACCCAACAATGATGTGAAGAATTACCATTTAAATACCACCAATATGAGTCTTCGCTATGTTATAGCGAATCTTGCAAAATACAAATAAGTAAAAATCGACAAAGCAAAATATATCCTGAACCAAACAGAATTTTTAAATCCAACACTACTTAATAGCAAAATTATTTTTAATGTCATAGACATGAAAAACAAAACCACTCAAACACGAATATGCGAAACACAGAAGACATTATCATTAAATATTCCGCAAACAAACATAATCAAAAATAATTAAATTTTTATCTTTTTTCAGAAAGAACAGGGACCCGTAACTTGTTTGCTTTTTTTAAATGAGAAATAAAATCAATAGGAGAAACAAAACTAAAAGATCGCAACATTAAAATTAAAAAATCAACAGCTGTTCCTCGTTTATTCTTTGCATCTATTAAAAAATTTGTAAATGCAAAAATAAATATATCAGATCTTTTTTCTGGATATTTTTTTAAAAAATACTCAGAATGATGCGCATTGAGTGCTCTTATTTTTCGATGCGTACTTTTGCTAACCGCACCAGTCGAATTTACGCGATATTCACCCAACACATCATCAAGAATGGCTCCCCAGCCAGAAGATAAATACTCCCACGAATAAAACAAATCCAGTACATCAAATCCTGGGCAACTTGTCTTACGCGCAGTTCTACGATACATAATCGTACTGTGCCCCCCCACAGTGCCGAAACGCAAAGCTTGTCCAAATGTAACTATGCCATTTTCAAATATAAAATTTTCCCCTAATTCCCCTGGAAAAAAATTACCTTGATCGTCAAACGAATTAACTCGATGCCATGTTACTGTACAACCAGGATTTGCGTTTAAATAATCGACCTGCTTTTGAAGTTTTCCGGGTAAAAATATATCATCACCATCGCAATGGCATACAAATTCTGCCTTAGACAAATTATGAACAGATATGAAATTTTCTACGGCCCCGACATTTTCCGTGCGAGATACCACCTTAATAATAGATGGGTATCTCCTCAAAAATTCTTCTATTATTAATGGCGTACCATCGGTGGAACAATCATCACTAACGATAACTTCA
This sequence comes from Janthinobacterium sp. GW821-FHT03C08, assembly GCF_059420905.1. Taxonomy (NCBI): domain Bacteria; kingdom Pseudomonadati; phylum Pseudomonadota; class Betaproteobacteria; order Burkholderiales; family Oxalobacteraceae; genus Janthinobacterium; species Janthinobacterium sp. GW821-FHT03C08. The sequence continues at coordinate 49,968 of NZ_JBWKUP010000019.1, forward strand.
AATTCGAAATCCGTCTTTTGATCCAAAATACTTTGAAGACATGCATTTATATATTTTTCCTGATTATAAGTTACCACGCAAATAGAAACTTTAGGAGTTTTACAAATCATAATTTCTTTAATTTTGTTTAGAAAAGCGTATCTGCCATGTGGCATAAACCTTGTTTCTTAAAAACGGAGATGCAGCCAACGCGACTGTCAACATGAGCAGCCCAATTCCAGCCAATAGAAAACCGGTTTGCAAACGATCTGCAGGAAAAACTATACATAATCGTAAAAATGCAGCAACGAATGCTGTTAAAAACACCACCCCTAAAATATCATTTAACAACCACTTCATGTGCAAGCCAGGCGCGAAACGCTGATGCACTCTAGGAATCCAGGCGAAAAAATACACTGCATTAACTACTACCCAAGCATAGCCAGCGCCAACAGTACCAAAATGCAATGTCGACCAAAGTAACAATGGTATTAAAAACACGAAAAATAATCCGTTGCCAACCAGATGCAGCTTTAAATCACCTTTAGCGTACTGCAAATAATATGGAAAAGCTGCCAGGGCCAATATGCCATTGCCCAATGCATATAGGGCTAAGGTAGGTGCAGCCTTGCTCACGACCGCCGCGTTACCGGTCCATGCCCATAGCACCTGTTCGGAAAAAAAGGCCAATGTGAGAGCCGTCGGGATTGCTATTGCACAAACCATCTGTGTTGCGTTTCGATATAACTGCAAAGTGCCACTATCGTCGCCCGCTGCATTGAGCTTGGTGAGGCGGGGCAGTAGAGCTCCACTGATCGGTCCACTAACTACCGATACGCCACTCGCGACCAACACGGCCAAGGTAAAGTAAGCATAATCCGATAGCAGTAATAATTTAGACAAAATCAACTTGTCTGTCTGAGTTATAAAAATCCAGACAGCACTCGTGAACGCCACGGTCAGCGAAAATTTTAGCACTGAGCGCAAGGGGCTCCATTCCCACGGCAAACGTTCAACATTATCGATCTTCGGAAAAATTCGATACGTTTTTAATATCAAGATAAAAAGTTCAATTACTGCGACGATGAGTTGATAGGAAAAGAAATAAGTCGGGCTTGCTCCCACATAAATCAGAAATGGAATAATAAAAGCAAAGCGCAATGTCGCGATTAAAATATTAAATCCATTCAACCAAACCAAACGTTCAAAACCATTGATGGCACCGCGATAAAGGCCGCAAATCCATCTCAGAGCCACAATCATGCCGATCAATAATATTGCATTTCTAACTTCATAGATTGGCAATTTTTGTACATTCAACCATGTAGTTGCAATAAAATTGGCGCCTAGCATCATTGCACCACCACAAATTATTGCAATCAGCGCAAAAATACCTTCCAATGCACGGAGCAGTCGTCGCAAGCTTAAGGCATCAATTGCTCCACCACGAAAACGCGAAGTCTCGCGTGCCATGGTTGGTGTCAAACCAACATCGAGTAGTTGAAACCAACCTTGCAACATGGCATAAAAACCAACCAAGCCATATGCTTCGGCTCCCATATATTTAACATACAGTGGCACTAATAAAATACCAATTAAAGTCACATATATCTGACCGACATAATTAGCAAGTATGTTTTTCTTCAAGGACAAGGTGGCACTCTCGATTCAGGTTTAAAAAATCAACCCCAATAGTTGTTTTTCTCAAGTATTTCAAAATAATCAGTCTTGGTCACGCCGACAATAATTTTATCGTGATATAGCCCATTCCTATAAAACCAGTTGCGGCGAACACCTTCTTTTTTCCAGCCACCTTTTTCGGTATAAAACTTTAACGATCTTTCATTATAAGAAATTATGTCGCTATCCAGCCTGTTCAAGCCTAGTTCCATGAACGCATACCGCATGATAGAAAACAACGCGTCAAGGGCATAGCCTCTTCCCCTTGCGTTTTCCTGTCCTATCATTATTCCATGAAACGCGGTTTTGTTCTTCCAGTCAATATTCACAAGATTGGCCGTGCCGATACAACCATGCTCAACTGTATCGATACAGAAAACATGGTCGGTCAAATTGCTATCTTTTCTGCTACGTATCCACTCTTCAGTAGAACGACTGGAGAAAGGAAAATGCCATCCACCAAGCACATTCCAAATTTCCGGATCGTTGCTCCACTTGTGCAACTGGGGGATATCTGCAACTTCAGGTGCACGCAAGGTGACAATTTTTCCTACAATATTCATATTCCGTTCCAACCGTGGTAAATTATCTATTAGAAAGAAAATCCAGGCAAATTTTCGCCACGCGTTCCATTTCCTCGAAGCTGTAACGTTGATCACATGGCAATGGCAATAAATTTTTCACAAATTTTGCTTCATTACTATTACTATCCACACGTGTAACCGTCTCTGGCCAATACGTTGCCACAAAAACTCTTTCACGTATTAAACTCTTCCGTAAGCCTTCAGAGTCAATAAGAAAAGGATAGCATAGCGGACCATCGATACTCTGCAAATCAAATTTAATTTCATTCAAAATCCCCAATTGCTTGTGCAGGAAATAAAAATTCTCATTGCGCTTGATTTTTATTACATCAAAATCGACGCTATACAGGATACGCTGCGTCAGTTGCGACATCCTTAGCGGCTCACACTGTTCCAGCGAATGTTCTGCTTTTTGATAGTCTGCATATCCTGCCTCCGGCGTTTCCGCCAGACGCGTTAATCCGGATAGTGCACGCCTCAACGAGCCATGATCGCGTTCCGAAGGCTCATCGATTACAAGTCCTGTCACCAATAAACCACCATCCGGCACGCCAAAGAACTTGCGTGCTGAATAAATCGTGGCCAGACAATCTCGCGGAGGTGCATAAAATGCCTGCGAGTGATCCAGAATAATTTGGCGAGGATTATGGCGGTTGAACAAGCCATCTATATTCTTCTTGCAGACAGAAAAATAGTTTACATAGAATAGCCAATCCGTCTCGGCAAGATCAAAATCGTCAACAATATTGAAATCACCATCAATCGAATAAAAACAGCATTCCACACCAGCTTGTTCAAGCGGAGCGACCATCGAATCGCAGATGTAATGCGGCATGTATACCCTGGAGGGGTTACCTACGCGCAACAAAGCAAGAAATGCTGCTCGAGCGGACTGGAATTCGTAAGCAGCCGGATACAAAAGCGGCTTACGCTCGGGAAATTCAAGCTCAAAATATCCACCGATCGGCTTGTTCATCAAATCACCGAAATGTCAGTTAACATTTGCTTTGCCGCGGCGCGATCATTAAACATCAACACATCCAGCATCGATAATCCAGGTTGGAAATCCGCAGAAACTTGAGGATATGGCGCTATTTTTGTGTCGATGAAATGCAAATCGATGCCATGGCCGGAAAATGCATCGACCTCGTATAAGTCCCGACCGCCTGGCAGATTGTAGTATTGCTTCGCTTGTTCCTTGCCACAAATATCAATGACACGTTCGACGCTGTGCAGATGCGCATTGTCATATCCCACAGACGACATGACGAAATCAGTCCGCAACTGCAGATAATCGGCTATCAGCACCACACTTTTTTTGGCCAATTCTGAGATATTTTGCTCATTGGAAAAAATAACTTCCGAGAAAATTTCATTGACTGCCTCAAAAAACGGCGCTTTTCGATAGGAGTGACGCAGGGACTCAGCCATCTTTTTCTGCCAGATTCCCCCGCCCTGCACGACAACCTGGTTGATTTTGAGGAAGGGGCTGGCTCCACTCAGCGGCACCGTAATGTAACGGACCTCTCCAGCCAGAAACAGCCTGTTCCGGTTGATCCAGCCGTTCTTAATAAAATTCACATCGTCGTAAAAGACAAATTTGTCCACTGCGGCAACGAGCTGAAAATACCCTATGTATGGAAACAGATAGGGTTGCATGATTGCCAGCTTCATGCCATTGGCGCCACGACGAGGTTGACGATCATGCGCTGTTGCTCAGCAGTCAGTTCCGGATATATCGGCAGGCACAGTACTTTTTGCGCCGCAGCCGTGGCGACAGGAATATTGTCCCGGTGTGCAGACGGCAAGCCACGGTACATCGGGAAGTCGGTGATGAGCGGATAGAAATAGCGCCGGGCAAACACGGCATGCTCCTTGAGCCTGTCGTACAGGCCATCGCGAGTCAGTGGATAATCGGCATCCACCAAAATCGGGAAATACGAGTAATTCGCCACCTCTTCGCCGGCATCCTGTACACAGCTGATGCCTTTGACATCATGCAGCAGCGCACGGTAGGTCTCGTCGATCTCACGACGCCGGGCAAGTGCACGGTCTACGTGCTGTAATTGCAACACGCCAAATGCAGCGTTAATCTCGCTCATCTTGCCGTTGATGCCAGGCGCCACTACCGTCAATTCGTCAACGAAACCGAAGTTCTTCAGCTGGTCGATGCGCAATTTTGTCTTGGCATCCGGGCATATGATCGCGCCCCCTTCAAAGGTATTAAATACCTTGGTGGCATGGAAACTGAGCACGGACAAGTCGCCGCAGCGTAAAATACTGCCGCCCTTGTTTTGCACCCCGAAGGCATGCGCAGCATCATAAATGACGCGCAAATTGTAATTATCGGCAATTTTCTGGATCGCATCGACGTCACATGGGTGGCCATAGCAATGCACGGGCATGATTGCGGTGGTCTGTGGCGTGATGGCTGCCTCGATTTTTTTCGGATCGAGGTTGAGCGTATTGGGATCAATATCGACAAACACAGGCTTGATACCATTCCACAGCAAGGAGTGGGCGGTCGCGACAAAAGAATACGGGGTAGTAATCACCTCACCCGTGATCCGCAGCGCCTGTAGGGCCGTAATCAATGCAATGGTGCCGTTGGAAAACAGGGCGAGATGCTCCACGCCCAGATATTCACATAACGCTTTTTCCAGCTGCTGGTGAAAGGGACCGCCATTGGTCAATACCTTGCTATCCCATACTTTTTCCAAGTACGGCAGGAACTCGTCCAGCGGAGGCAAATAAGGTTGGGTGACATAAATGGGTTTGGTATTGCTCATAATACTCCAAATAGAACCGGGAAAATATGAGGCAGGGGCTTCTCCTCATGCATCCACTGGGTAGGCAAGGTATCAACTATTTAACTGACATCTCTGCTTTCTGCATTTAGCTACGAATCTTGTCCTTCGGCACTGCATTCTTCCATGCTATCGACAATTTCTCCCAACGGTCTTTACTTTCGGGATTACGGCGTGAACTTCTGTAAATTGCGCTGGAAAATGCCAACCCAATCCCCAGTAAAGCTCCTGCAGAGATGGCCATCAAAGTAATTAATCCACGTAATGGCTTGGACTTCCGTTCAGCCGGAACAGCCTCATCCAATACCTGAATCAATGATGAATCCTTGGCTTCATCTATCTTCGCCAATTCAAATTGTTTGGCCAGTAACTCAAATACCGTTTCGTAATATTTTACGTCGCGCAAACTACGCACATATTCGACACCGACCTCGGGAATGCTACCGGTCGGCACCATCAGGTCTCCTTTTCCGCCTTGGCTGCGTTCCAGTTTTGACAACTGAGCCTGCATGCCGTGCAGTTCCTCCTGGGAGCGCAACAATTCAGGGTTTTGTGGGGCGGCAAAGGTACGCATTGCATTCAACTGGATCTCTTTTGCCGCAATAGCACCCTTCAATTGGGCGACATTACCTATGATGGCTTGCACTTGCCCATCCAGCTGAATCATGCCGGTTTTTTCCTGGGTGGCACGCAGGGCGATTTCAGCTTTGGCTAATTGCTCTTTTGCATCCTTTAGCTGTTTCTCAAAAAACATACGTCGTTGCGATGACTCAGTGATTGCCATCGTTTGCGTGAGTTTCGCCAATTCTTCAACGTATGCGTTCGCTAATTGGGCGGCAAACTTTGGATCCAGATCCTCCACACTGATAGAGATCAAACCATCCTTTTTCCCGCTTGAAATATTGCTGAAGTTGTTCAGCGTTCTGCGAGTATCATCCATCGTCACCTTTTCATAGCGAGTCTTGAGCTTGAAGCGCTCAATCAGCTTATCGGAAATGGTGCGACTTTCAAGCAGCCCTACATACAGGTCATTTGGACTCTTAATGCCCGCTAAACTCCCTGCGGCACCAGCCAATCCACCAAGCTGGCCCAGCATGGCTGCCATGCCAGAACTTTGCTGCTGTTGCGGAGGCATAATTTTGGCTGTGCTAGTAAAAGTAGGCGGGATCATCAGGCTGATGGCCATTCCCAGCGCCCCGGCCCCAACTGCCATGCCTATAATCAATTTTTTTCGGTTTGCCAATACAATTAACAAGTCCAAAGGATGAATTTGATCATCCGTACTTGCGTTATTGTTTGTCTGTAAATTGCTGTGCTGTTGTTCAGACATCGTCTTTACTTTCAATCGGTTTCGGGCTCGGCGGTCTCATAGCATGAGGGCCGTTTAGTTTTTCAGCACTTTAAGTCCGGCAGCGCCCAGTCCAAACTGGTAAAAGATCGTCGTCCAATCTTTGAAGCTCTGCATAAACGAACTGCGTTCGATTTTCTCCGGCACAACCACAGTATCACCTGCATTCATGGGGCTACCGCCCACGCCGCTGAACCAGCCGCTGCTGCGGCCGCTTTGGGCGGTGCCGTCGGCACGAATCACATACATTTCAGACTTGTCCGCCGTCACAGTCGGGCCGCCAGCAAGCTCAAGATAGTCATTGACGGTGCGGCTTGGACGATACACAAAGGCATTTTGCTGGAACACGGAACCGATAACATCGATCGTGTCTGGACGACGGGGGATAAAGACGCTGTCGCCATCCTGCAAAGGCAAGTCCGGCAAATCTTTCACCTTTGCATTACCATTCTGCAACTCCAGCACGATGCGGCCTTCGGCCTTGATTCCACGCAGGCGTTTTGCAATGGTGCGCTGCTGTTCCAATTCGGCAGCGATTTTGGCCGCGTTGTCCTTGTCGCTGGAATTGCCCATACGTTGCGTGGCATTCGACTCCAGGTCGCGCTCGAAACGCTCTGCCGCTTCATCCAGTTTTGCCTGCTGCAAGCGGCGCACGGATTCACGGTTCAACTGCATCGCGTAGATGTAGCCGTTATCGGTAGCGCCGCCCAGACGCGCCACCAGTTCCCGGAGCGTTTCGCCTTTCTTCAACTGGAACACGCCACTTTGCCTGACTTCGCCCGACACGCGCACATATTCGTTCTGAATCTGTATCTGCACCGGCACCGCGCCAGGCGCAAATACGCGCAGGATATCGGTTGCCTTTACGGGAATGCCCGCCAGACGGCTGTTGATGTTTTCCGACTCGGCCGTAATATCCACGACGGTCTGATAATTGTTATCGACGTTTTTTTCGATCAGAATGCGCTTTGCTTCCGCTGCGGAATCAACGCCACCTGCCCAGGAGACGATATCGGCCAGGGAAGTACTGCCTTTCAATTCGAAGATGGCTTGCTTCTTGACATTGCCGGAAAGCGCCACCAAGGGGCCGACTTCCGGGATATAGATCACGTCGCCATCCTGCAGGGCGATGTCGCGGCTCTTGTCCCCTTTGACCAGCACGTCGTACAAGTCAAAGGTCGTGACCGTTTTGGATCCGCGCTTGACCTGGATGTTGCGCATCGTACCTGCGGCGTCCGGACCTCCCGAGGTGAACAGGGCATTCAGCAGGGTACTCATGGCACCCAGCGTGTAGGTACCGGGGCGCACCGCATGGCCAACAACATAGATTTGGACTGCGCGTGTCTGAGAAATGCTGACCGTCAGGTCAAAATTGGTGAACACTTTGCTCACCGCCTTTTTCAGGTGTCCCTGCAAATCGCGGTACGCCACGCCACTCACCTTGACCGCCCCTACGCGAGGGATATAGACCTCTCCGCTCCGGTTGACCGTAGCGCTGACGTCAACGTCGATCATGCCCCAGCCCCGTATCTGCAATTCGTCGCCAGCGCCGACCACATAATCGCCATTTACCTGCGCACCGTCAAACGGTGCAAAAGTAGAGGGCACGTCGCTGAACAAATCCTTGCCAAATATTGCCAGGCTCTTGCCCGTCACTGTCTCAGCATAAGTCTCGAAGCTGCCCTTGGCCTCACTGACTGTCTTGGCTGGCCTGGTCAGCAGGGGAGCTTGTGCTTGCCGCGTGTCGCGCCCCATCAGACTAGGCAAAGGCGTGGTACCCGATGGTTCGGCATTTGCGGTATTTGCGGCATTTGCGCCGCGTCCAGTCAATGCGTTACTCTGGGCCCAAGCCGACGTCGACGCTACAGCAAACAGGCACGATGATAGGATCAATTGCTTGAAGATCGGCTTTGCTAAGGTACAGTACTTTTTCATGCTGGTCTTTTTTGTGTGATAAGGTTGATTCAATTGGTGCCCGAATATCCGCACCGCTACATTCACGATTTTTTGCCATGCGAGGCTGACTTTCCATGCATCAGGGCGCTGAACAAGTCCCAGGGCGCGCCTCGTGCCATGCCATGCTGTCAAAATCACAGCATCCGCGATAGCCCAGGATGCCGTTGGCCGAGCCAGGTCCGATGGCGACGATACACGATCGTGTATGTTACACCTTGGCATGTGCTTTACTCAGGTAAAATTACTCAGTAGTCGCTAGTACTACAGCGATAGATTTGCATACCGGGGGACTGGTTAGTAGCTGATGCAGCAAACCGCAAAAAACGCGGCTCGATTCGATGCCGAAAAACGACCGTTCAAGAATAACATAAGGATTCATGAAATGGACGTGGGGAACCATCACGCGCCACCGACTTGTGTAACAGTGCTGGCACAAACGACACCGACGCTCACTCACGCACCATATAAAATCAAAGTACAAACAATGCCGCCTGGGCGACATCGTTTGTACTCTTCCTGCCTTGCGAATTAATTAATTCTTCGATGCAGTTATTGAATCAACGTAATATGCGGTGGCCTCGTCCAATCCCTCAGCGACCCGGTGTGTCGGCACGTAACCGAGCAGCGTGGAAATCTTGCTGATGTCCGCTTGAGAGTGGCGCACGTCACCATCACGGAAAGCGCGATACACGACTTCAGCCTGCGCGGCCGAAGGCATGCTGCGTGCCACGCGTTCACGAATCAGGGCGAACAGCTCATTGAGCGTCGTCCGGTCGCCCAGCGCCAGGTTGTAAATCTGATTGACGGCTTCCGGGTTGGTGGTCGTGGCGGCCAGAATGTTTGCCTGGACGACGTTGGCGATGAAACAGAAATCGCGGCTCGTTTCGCCGTCGCCATTCACGTAAATCGGCTCGGAACGCAGCAAGGCACCATACCACTTGGGTATCACGGCTGCATACGCGCCTTCCGGGTCCTGGCGCGGGCCGAACACGTTAAAGTAGCGTAATCCTACCGTTTCCAGGCCATAACAGCGGCCAAAGACGTCAGCGTACAGTTCGTTGACATACTTGGTCACCGCATACGGCGACAATGGCTTGCCGATGCGTTCTTCGATTTTCGGCAGGCCAGGATGGTCACCGTAAGTCGAACTGGAGGCGGCAAAAACGAAACGGCTGACCTTGGCATCGCGGCTTGCCACCAGCATATTCAGGAAGCCGGAAATATTCGTGTCGTTGGTGCGAATCGGATTTTCCAGCGAACGGGGTACGCTGCCCAGTGCCGCCTCGTGCAAGACGTAATCGACACCTTCGACTGCGCGTGCGCAGTCGGCCAGCTCACGGATATCGCCTTCGTGGAAACGAAAACGTTGCCATTGCTCCGGCGATACCAGCGCCTGCACACGGTCAAAATTATGACGATGGCCCGTCTCAAAATTATCCAGCCCGACTACATTTTGCTCCAGCTTCAGCAAGGCCTCGAGCAGGTTCGAACCGATAAAGCCGGCCACGCCAGTAATCAGCCAGGTCTTCGGTTTGTCGCGCAACACTGCGCTGATTTGTTCATATGCTTGCATTACGTTCTTTCACAGACGCCACAGGGGAATGCCGGCACTTTCGAACTCGGCAGGCTTGCAAATACCCTTGACGTCGATCACCACGGCACCGTCCGCCAGCACTTGCTGGAATTGCGCGACGTTCCAGGCAGCATATTCATGGTGCGCCACGGCCAGCACGGCAGCGTGGGCCGGCTTCAATTGCGCCAGCGGGGTCAGGCTGATGCCATATTCGTGTTCCGCTTCGGCCGAATCCGCTTCAGGGTCCGTCACTTGCACGGTCACGCCAAACGATTGCAGTTCGCGGATCACATCGATCACTTTCGAATTACGCAAATCCGGGCAATTTTCCTTGAAGGTCAGGCCAAACACGGTCACGGTAGCTTGCGCAACATTGTGGCCAGCACGGATCAGCTGTTTGATCGTCTGCTGGCCGATGTAAGCACCCATGCCATCGTTGATGCGGCGCCCCGCGAGAATGACTTGCGAATGGTAGCCAAGTTTTTCCGCCTTGTGCGTCAGGTAGTACGGGTCGACGCCGATGCAATGGCCGCCCACCAGACCTGGTTTGAATTTCAAGAAATTCCACTTGGTGCCAGCAGCCTCAAGCACGCTGTTGGTGTCGATGCCCATGCGTTCGAAGATCAGCGACAGCTCGTTCATCAAGGCAATGTTCAAGTCACGCTGCGTATTTTCGATCACTTTGGCCGCCTCGGCCACCTTGATGCTCGCGGCCTTGTAGACGCCAGCAGTCACCACCGACGCGTACACGTCGGCCACGATATCGAGGGTAGCCTGGTCTTGGCCCGAGACCACTTTCATGATCTTCGTGAAGGTGTGTTCCTTGTCACCTGGATTGATGCGCTCCGGGCTGTAGCCGACGGTGAAATCCACGCCGCATGTCAGGCCCGATACGCGCTCCAGGATGGGCACGCATACATCTTCGGTCACGCCCGGATATACCGTCGACTCGTAGACCACGATGTCACCACGCTTGAGCGCCTTGCCTACCGTTTCCGACGCGCGTTCCACCGGCGTCAGATCGGGTTGGTGAGCATCGTCCACGGGAGTAGGTACGGCAACGATATGGAAATCAGCTTGTGCCAGTTCCACGGTGCTGGAGGTAAACAAGATATCGGAGTCGCCAAGGTCGGAACCGGCAACTTCATTGGTGCGGTCATGGCCAGCGCGCAACTCCGTCAGCCGCGTCTCGTTGATATCGAATCCGATGGTACGCATCTTGCGACCAAACGCCACGGCGACTGGCAAACCAACATAGCCAAGGCCAACTACTGAAATTTTACGATTTTGCATGGATATATAAGGCGATATTTAAGGAAACATGAAGGCTAACTAAGCATCACCGCACAGCGAAATGGCGACCAGCAAAAGAGGAGCCTGTCCGGCAAAAATGAGCTTTCGTACCAGACAACATCCATAACTATAGCAGAATTCACAACCATTCTGTAGTCGCGCGCCTATCCCGTGCTCAACTATCGGGTAGCGATACTATGGCGTTTAAACCAGCTCATTTAATTTCTGTGGTGCAACTGATACAAACTCCCAGTCCCCGCCCTTCCATCGCCAGCCACGTCAGCCACGTCAGCCAAAACGATGGTCAATGCTATTTCACGCCCGACTTCCCGCTTGCCGTGGTCTGCAGAACAACCGCGCTTTCAGCACGATGACGGCCAGGGCCAGCGTCCCCAGCAGCGCGCCGCAGGCCAGCGCGCCCTGCATGCCGTAGGACTCGATGGCCATGCCGCCCGCCAGCGCGCCCACCGTTACGCCCAGGTTGATGGCGGCGATATACACGCCGATGGCAAACGCGGGCGCCTCGCGCGCTTCGCTGCTGAGCCACACTTGCGTGACGATCAAGCCGCTCGTGTGCGCCGCGCCCCAGAACAGCAGCAAGACGGCCAGCGCCGCCCAGCCGATACCGCTGCCCGCATGCCGGTACAGCAGCCAGTACGCCAGCCCCAGCAGCATGGGCTGCAGCAGCACCGTGCGCAGCACGTGCGTGCCCAGCTGCCGCCCGGCAAACAGATTACCGGCCACGCCACCGATACCAAACACCACCAGCGCCAGCCCCGTCTGGCGCGCCGACAAGCCTGCTTCCTGCTGCAGGTAGGCGGCCGCATACGCATACACGGCAAACATGGCGGCAAACACCAGCACGGCGGCAGCGATGGTGAACCACAGGGCCGGCTTGCGCAGCACGGCCAGCTGGCGGCCATATGCCATGGGCGCCTCGCGCGGCGTGTCGGGCAAAAACAGGTATAGCCCCAGCGCCGCCAGGGCATTCACCAGCGCGCAGGCAAGGAACGACGCCTCGTAGCCAAGCTGCGCCGCGATCCAGGTGGTGAGCGGGATGCCCAGCACCATGCCCATGCTGGTGCCCGTGAACGCATGCGCGCCGGCCCGCGCCGCGTCCTGCGGCGGATACAGGGCGGCGGCGGCCACCATGGCCAGCGAGAAATACACGGGGTGGAACAGCGCCGGCACGATGCGCAGCGCCAGCAGCACCTCGAAGCGGGACGCATAGGCCGACGCCACGCTGGCCAGGGCAAACACCAACAAGGAGACGACCAGTACGCGCTTGCGGCGCCAGCGCGTGGCCAGCAACACGAGAAAGGGGCCGCCCACGGCGATCACCAGGGCGAACAGGCTCACCAATGAACCCGCCTGCGCGGCCGTCACGGCGTAGCGCTGCATGATCATCGGCAAGATGCCGACGACGCCAAACTCGATGCAATATACGCCGAACAGGCCCAGCGCGAGGAAGACGATGGGGTGCGGGCGCGTCATGGCGTTTCCTTGGCGCCAGCTTCCTTGCTGCCATACACGGCCTGGCACAGCTCCATCACGAACGGCCCCGCCATGCCCTCCAATGCCGTGTTCGTAAACGCCACCACGGACAGCTCTTGCGCAGGATCAACAAACCACGCATGGCCATACGTGCCGCCCATGCGCCAGCTGCCCACGGACTCCGGCGTGGCGGCCGCAAGCGGGTCCGTCAAGACCGTGAACCCCAGACCGAAGCCACGGCCGGGCCAGAACGGCAGGTCGAACGCACCCGTCTGGCTTTCGCCCATCTGGCGCGCCAGCGCCGGCGGCAGCAGCGGCGCGCCGCCCAGGCGCAAGGTTTCCAGCAGGCGCATGAAGTCGGGGGCGGAGCCGACCATGCCGGCGCCGCCGGACGGGTAGGCGTGCGCATCGCAGGCGCGCGCCGGAGATAACACAAACCCTGCCATGCCTTCGAGAAACGGCAGATGGTCTTCCCCCGCATCGCGCAAACGGCGCGGCTGCAATTCTCCCGCCGCGCGGTCCGCATACGCGACGGCCAGGCGCGCCGGGTCCGTGGCCATAAAACCCGTGTCGCGCATGGCCAGCGGCGCCGTCACCAGCTGTGCTACGGCTTGCGCCAGCGGCAGATCCGTCACCGCTTCGATCACGGCGCCCAGCACGTCGGTGGCGATGGAATATGCCCAGCGCGCGCCCGGCGCGTAGGCCAGGGGCACCGTGGCCAGGCGGCGCAGGTTGTCTTGCAGGGAAATAGGGGACCCATCCATGCCGTCCGACACCCCCGCCCGCGCATAGGCGCCGCCGGGCGGCTGGAAGAAGCCGTAGTCGAGCCCTGCCGTGTGCGTGAGCAGGTGGCGCACGGTGATCGCCGCCACGCTGCCATCCGGCTGGCGCGGCGCAAAATACGGCAGCCAGCGCGCCACGCAGTCATCCAGTCCCAGGCGTTGCTGCCCCACCAGCGCCAGCGCGGCCGTCGAGACGATGGGCTTGCTCACGGATGCCAGGCGGAACAGCGCATCGTCGTGCATGGGCGTGCCCGCCTCGCGGTCCAGGTGGCCGGCAGCGCGGCGGTACACTTCCTGGCCACGGTGGCGCACGAGCACCACGGCGCCCACCAGGCGCTGCTGGCGCAAAACACCGTCGAGCAAGGGATCGATGCGGGCGGACAGGGCCGCGGGAGAGAAATCGGACATCATGGCGTAGCCTTTCAAATGATCAGGCTGCCAAGGTAAGGCAGGCGCGATCAAAGAAAAACAGGCTATAGTTTCCGTCTGTGCGGACGTTGGCATCCGCAATCAATGGTGACGAAACGGAAGCGACATGGATAACCTGGCGGGATTGACGGCCTTCGTGCAGGCGGCGGAACTGCGCAGCTTCGTGGCGGCGGGACGGGTGCTGGGGATTTCCGCCTCGGCCGTGGGCAAGAGCATCGCGCGGCTGGAAGCGCGCCTGGGCGTGCGCCTGTTTCACCGCAGCACGCGCAGCATCGCGCTGACGAGCGAGGGAAGCGTGTTTCTCGAACGCTGCCGGCGCATCCTGGGCGAGATCGAGGCGGCCGAGCTGGAGTTATCCAGTAGCAAGAACACGCCCCAGGGCCGCCTGCGCGTCAGCCTGCCCCAGGTGGGCAGCCTGCTCAATCCCGTGCTGGCGGCCTTTGCGCGCGCCTATCCCCAGGTGGAGCTGGACCTCGATTTCAGCGACCGCCGGGTCGACGTCATCGAGGAAGGCTACGACGCCGTCGTGCGCGCGGGCGAGAGCGCCGACAGCCGCCTGATGAGCCGACAGCTGGGCCAGTTCCAGCTGCAACTGGTGGCCGCGCCCGCCTACCTGGCGCAGCACGGCACGCCCGCGCAGCCGGCCGACCTGCGGGGCCATACCTGTCTGCTGTACAAGTTTCCCAGCAGCGGCAAGGTCGAGGCCTGGCCCTTGCCCGACTGGCCCGCCCTGCAGGCGGCGGGCTTGCCGGCGGTATTGAACTGCAACAATGTGGATACCCTGCTGCACTTTGCCGAAAACGGCCTGGGCATCGCCGCCTTGCCGGACTTTGCCGTGCGCGCAGCGCTCGCCGCAAACCGTTTGCATCCCGTGCTGGAAGCGCACCGCCAGCACGACGGCGCCTTCCGCATCCTGTGGCCCAGCAGCCGCCACCTGACGCCGAAACTGCGCGCCTTCATCGACTTCCTGGCCGCCCACGTGTTTCCCGAAGGCTGATGTTTCCTGCCGGCGCCGCGCTCGTTGTTTCCATACGACAACTTATTTCATTTGCTGCCGGTTCTTGAACTTTTCAGCAACTTGATACAAGTATTTGTATTGCAGTGCAGAATTTTGAGGAACAATTACAGGCTGGCCGCCGTTACGTAGAAACCCGTAGTGGCAAGGCAGCGCCTGGCCGGAGCAACGCTTCCTCTCACTTCCGCAACACGAAAGCAATCATGTCACTCACACAATTCAAAATCGGCACCCGGCTCGGAATCGGGTTCGCGGTGGTCCTCGGCTTGCTGGTGGCCGTGCTGCTGGTCGGCCTGTATTCCATGGCGCAATTGAGCAACCGCACGCATGACATCGTCACTGACAAGAACGTCAAGATGGCAGCGGCCAATACCATGAGCGACAACGTGCGCAACATTACCCTGGCCATTACCAGCGTGGTGGTGGCGCCGACGGAAGCGCTGGTGCAGGCGGAACTGGCGAAGATCGGCGATGCGCGCAAGAAATATGGCGCTGCCAAGGAAATCCTGCAAAAGAAAATCACGACGGACAAGGAAACGGCGCTGATGGCCGAACTGGACGCCGCCCTGAAAGCAGGCGCGCCGCTGAACAACAAGGTCATCGAGCTGCGCAATGCGGGCCAGACGGAAGAGGCGATCGCCTTCCTGACCCAGCAGGCGGCACCGAGCCTGAAGCGGGTCCTGGGCGCGCTCGACAGCCTGGTCGCGCTGGAAGGCGAACTGGCGGCGCAGGCGGCCGGCGACGCCGAAGCGCTGAGCAGCAGCGCGCGCGCCTCCATGATCCTCCTGGGCAGCCTGGCCGTGCTGCTGGGCGCCTTCGTGGCGTGGATCATCACGCGCTCGATCACCCGCCCCATCAATGCCGCCGTGGGCGTGGCCGAGACGGTGGCTTCGGGCGACCTGTCCTCGCACATCGTGGTCGACTCCAGCGATGAAACGGGGCGCCTGCTGGGCGCGCTGAAAGCCATGAACACCAGCTTGCTGGGCGTGGTGGCGCAAGTGCGCCATGGCACGGATGCGATCTCCACGGCATCGAGTGAAATTGCCGCCGGCAACCTCGACCTGTCATCCCGCACGGAAGAGCAGGCCAGTTCGCTGGAAGAAACGGCGTCGGCGATGGAAGAGCTGACCTCGACCGTAAAACAGAACGCGGACAATGCGCGCCAGGCCAACCAGCTGGCGAAAAGCGCGTCCGAAGTGGCCGTGCGCGGCGGCAGCATCGTCTCGCAAGTGGTCGACACCATGGGCACCATCAACGAATCGTCGAAAAAGATCGTCGACATCATCGGCGTTATCGACGGCATCGCCTTCCAGACGAATATCCTCGCCTTGAACGCGGCCGTGGAAGCGGCGCGCGCGGGCGAGCAAGGGCGCGGCTTCGCCGTCGTCGCCACGGAAGTGCGCAACCTGGCGCACCGTTCGGCCTCGGCCGCCAAGGAAATCAAGGAACTGATCGCCGCCTCCGTGGCCAACGTGGACACGGGTTCGCGCCTCGTCAATGAAGCGGGCCAGACCATGGGCGACATCGTCGACAGTATCGTGCGCGTGACCGACATCATGGGCGAGATCACCTCCGCCACGCACGAGCAGACCATCGGCATCGAACAGATCAACATGGCCATCGCCCAGATGGATGAAGTGACGCAGCAAAACGCGGCCCTGGTGGAAGAAGCGGCGGCCGCCTCGCAAAGCATGCAGGAACAGGCGGGCGAACTGGCCCATGTGGTGGGCTTCTTTAAAACCGGCAACCATGCTGCCACCGTCAGCAAGCTGAGCCCGGTGCGCGCCACGCCGAAAGCGGCGGCCATCGCGCGCCCCGCCGCCAGGCCGGCGCCCGCGCCTGCCGCGCGCAAGGCCGTCGCGGCCGCCCCGGCACGCCGCGGCAATGCCGGTGCCGACAGCGAATGGGAAGAGTTTTAACCAATAGCAACATCCGCTGCACACGCCAGCCAGGCAGGAAGTTGCTGCCTGGCTTTTTTTCGTCCATGCGCCGCACTTTTTTTGCGGCAAAGCGCGCGCAATAGACAAAAGTGCAAAACATGCGCCGCGCATACCCTTTACAATCCTCGCTCGCTTTACAAAATAATTGGTCATCATGAATCAGGCAGAACAGCAGCGCCTCCTGGCTATCCTGGAGTATTGGCACAAGATCGAATTCTTTATCCCGTTTGACCTGAATCAAATCACGGACGTCGAAGACCCGTCCACCGTGCGCCTCCTGCCGCGCGAACAGCTGGCGCAATTGCCGCCGCAATTCGCCACCCAGTGGCCCGTGCCGTCCGACCGCGAAATCGACGGCTTTTCATTGTTCCTCGGCGTCTTCGACAAGGCGGAAATCAACAAGGCTTGCCCGCCGGCCAGCGGCCCGGACAGCCTGGCCGACACGGAAAAAACAGAACTGCTGGGACGCTCGTGCTTTGCCCGCCTGAACCTCAATGCACTGGGCGAGCCGCAGTTCGATCCCGTGTCCGTGTCCACCTTGCCGTGGGCGCTGGGCCGCGCCCGCACGCCGGACTGGTCCAGCCTGAGCGTGGACGCCTTCAGCGACAGCCAGCTGGCCCTGCAAGACAGCCTGCGCAACTTCGCGGCCAGCCGCGCCTCCCAGCCAGTGACGGACGAAGCCGGCAATATCTCCACTCCCCTGTCCGGCATGGAAATCGCCGCACTGGCCGACCTGCTGATGGACTGGGCCGGTTTCCGCCCGTCCGCCGGCCAGCCGCTGGCCGTGCTGGAATTGCGCACGCGCAAGAAACGCGCCGCCGTGGCGGACGCCGATGGCGCTGAATCCAGCCAGAACCGCAGCCTGGACTTTGGTGACGCGGCGGAGCCGTCCATCGATATCCTCAACAGTTTTTACCTCGATGACCTGGAACAGATCATCCGCGCCTTGCGCGGCGGCAAGCTGCCCGCCACGGTCGCTGCCTACCTGACGCCGCTGGCGCAGGACGAGCGCATCGACCTGTACAGCCCGGCCGGACGCCAGGCGCTGGCCGCCATGCTCAATCCGGCCAATATGAACCGGGGCCACTGGCTGGAAGACGCCAGCTACGCCATGAGCCTGATGCAGCAGTTCGCCATCCACGGCGCGCGCACGGGCCTGCATGAACGGGGCATCTTTTCCGTCAACGGCCCGCCCGGCACGGGCAAGACGACCTTGTTGCGCGAATTGTTCGCCGACAACATCGTGCGCCGCGCCGCCGTGCTGTCCTGCCTGGACCGCGCCGGCGACGCCTTCATCGGCAAGGTGGCCGTCGCCTTCGAAGGCGTGCGCGACCCCATCACCATCGCCCGCCTGCGGCCGGAACTGACGGGCTTTGAAATGGTCGTCGCCTCGTCGAACAATGCGGCGGTGGAAAATATTTCCGGGGACTTGCCGAAACCTAAACAGCTGGGCAAGGAATGGGCGCGCACGCGCTATTTCGACAGCGTGGCGCGCCGGGTCGCCGCCGATGGCAATGGCGCGAACCGCTCCCTGGGCGAACAGGACTTGCCGTGGGGCCTGATGTCTTGTGCGCTGGGCAACAGCGCCAACCGCCGCCGCTTCATCAGCAACTTCTACGATGACGACTGGGACAAGACGACGCCGCGCAAGACGCCGAACGCGCAGAACATCCGCCAGTGGCTGGCCAGCTACCAGGGCGTCAGCTTCGCCCAGGCGGCGCGCGAGTTCCGCGAGACGGAGCACGTGGTGGAAAAAGCCCTGGCCGAACAGGGCCAGTACGCGGCCCTGTGGCAAGCCGTGGGGACCTGCACGCAGGACGAATTCATCCACAGCAGCCAGCAGGCGCTGATCGCGGCGGAACAGGAAATGGATGCGGCCAACGGCGCCCTGGCCGGCGCGCTGGCGCAGCAGGACACCTTGCTGGCCAGCAAGAAAGAATTGCTGGAAGAGGAACGCCTGGTGGCGCTGACGCAGCCGGGCTTCTTTGGCCGCCTGTTCCGTACGGCACCGGCACGCGCCTACAGGGACGCCGTCGTCGCCAACGCCGAAGCCCAGCGCCAGGCCGCGCGCGACGTCTCGGCCATCAAGCTGCTGCTCAAGGGCGAGCTGGAGCCGCGCTGCGAACGGGCCCGCAACAGCCTGCACATCGCCCTGCGCACGGCGCAGTCGCGCCAGCGCGAATGGGATGACAGCACGGAACTGCTGCGCCGCGCCCGCCTGCGCTTCCCCACCATCCTCGCCCCCGAGTCGCTGGAAGCGCTGGACGGCGACGCGCTGCAGATAGGCGGCCTGTGGCATGAACCGGCCCTGGCGCGCTTGCGCTCGCGCCTGTTCGCCAAGGCCCTGGCCCTGCATGAAGCGTGGCTGGCGGAAGTGGCGAAGAAGGGCGGACCCGGCTTTGGCGGCAACTTGCTGGCCGTATCGAAATTGCTGAAAAACAAGCGCGCCTATGACCAGTCGCACGTCGCCATGGTGTGGCACAGCCTGTTCATGGTGGTGCCTGTCGTGTCGACCACGTTTGCCTCGTTCACGCGCCAGTTCCAGGGCATGGGTCCCGAATCGCTGGGCTGGCTGTTCATCGATGAAGCAGGCCAGGCCGTGCCGCAGGCGGCGCTGGGCAGCCTGTGGCGCGCCAGGCGCGCCGTCGTCGTCGGCGACCCGCTGCAGATCGAACCCGTGTTCACCGTGCCGGGCCGCCTCGTGCAGACCCTGTCCGCCCTGTCGCCGCACACGCAGGACGGCAGCTACGCGCCGACGTCCGTTTCCGTGCAGACCCTGGCCGACAAGGCCAACCGCTATGGCGCGACGGTCGGCGCCGACAGCGAAAAGCCCCTGTGGATCGGCAGCCCGCTGCGCGTGCACCGCCGCTGCGTGGAACCGATGTTCTCGCTGGCCAACGCCATCGCCTACGAGGACAAGATGGTCTACGGGCTGACCGAGCGCACGCCGCCGGCCGGCGCGCGGGGCTTGACGCGGGGTCCCAGCCGCTGGATCGACGCCGTCGGCGCCGTCAGCTACAAGCAGGTGGTGCCCGTGCAGCTCGATTTCGTGCTGGAAGTGCTGCTGAAACTGTATCGCCGCGACGGCAAGTTGCCCGAGCTGTATGTGATCACGCCGTTCAAGGCCGTGCGCGACGCATTGCGTTCGCGCATCATGGAACTGGACTGGGACCGCCGTCTCGGCTATGGCAAGGCGCCGACGACGCGCGAACTGCGCCAGTGGAGCAGCCAGATGGTGGGCACCGTGCACACTTTCCAGGGCAAGGAACAAAGCGTGGTGATGCTGGTCCTGGGCGCCGACGACAGCACGGCCGGCGCCGCGCAATGGGCGGCGGCCACGCCGAACCTGCTCAACGTGGCCCTGACGCGGGCGCAGCATTATGTGTACGTCGTCGGCAACCCGCTGCTGTGGGGCCAGCTGCCGCATTTTGCGCCCGCGTGCGCGCAATTGCCGCATACGGGCATGCATGAGTTTTTGGTGGAGATGGGCTAGAACACCGGATCACCCCCACTGCGCGTCGGTATAGGTGGCCTGCGAGGCTCACTGCCTCGGCGGCCCGGTGCAAAGCACAGTTGCGCTTCTCAAGCACCTCTCCCTGCCGCTCGCTACGGTTTTATCAGGCGTTCTCAACGGGGAAAACAAGGGTAAACGTCGTGGCGGCCGCGTCCGATGCGACCGTTGCGCTGCCGCCGTGCAATTGCATGATGGCCGTGACGATGGCCAGGCCCAGTCCCGTGGAGGCGGCCGAATCGCTGCGGGCCGGGTCGGCGCGATAGAAGCGCTCGAACAGGTGCGGCAAGTGGCGGGCGGGGATGGCGGGACCGAGGTTGCTTACGCTCAATTCCACGCCCCCGTTCGCCGCATGCGAGCGCAATAAAATCGTGCTGCCCGGCGCCGCGTGGCGGATGGCGTTCGACAGCAAATTGCCCAGCGCGCGGCGCAGCAGTTGCGGCTCGGCCGTCACCATGCCGCTGCCGTGGCAAGCCAGCGCCAGCTCGCGTTCTTCGGCCAGGCCTTCGAAGAAATCGGCCAGGCGCAAGAATTCGTCCTGCACGGGCAAGGCTTGCTTGATCAGGATCATCTCGTCCTGCTGCGCCCGCGCCAGGAACAGCATGCTGTCGATCATGCGCGACAGCCGCTCCAGCTCTTCCACATTCGACGACACCAGCTGTTCATACTCGTGCGCGCTGCGCGGGCGGGCCAGCATGACCTGGCTTTGCCCCAGCAAATTGGTGACGGGCGTGCGGAATTCATGCGCGAGGTCGGCGGAAAACTGCGACAGCCGCGCATAGCCTTCCTGCAGCCGCGCCAGCATGGCGTTCAGGGCCTGGATCAGCGGCAAGAGTTCCGTCGGCGCATCGCGCGCTTCCAGCTGCTGGCCCAGCTTGCCGGGCCGCACGAGGGCCGCATGGGCGGCGATATTGCGCAGGGGCCGCAAGCCGCGCAGCAGCATCACGCTGGCCAGCAGCGCCGCCACCAGCGCGCTGACGGCCACGGAGACGACAATCTGCCAGCGGTAGGCGGCAAACATGGCCGTGCGGTCGCCATACACGCGGGCAACGGAAATGTCGGCCATCTGCGCCGGGTCGCCAATGCGCGCGCTGGCCGCCACCACCCTGGCGGGATAGCCGTCGCGGCTGGTCCAGCTGACGATGTCGCCGGCCGTGACAGGTGCATCGACGGCCACGGGCACAGGATGCGCCACCGTCTCGCCGTTCGGATTGACATCGATCAAACGCGTGCCATCGGCGCGCACGATGCGCACCAAGGAATTCTCTTGGCCGCTCATGGTGTCGCGGAAATACTGGGGCCGCTCGCGGATGATGTCCAGCGTGCCCGCATTGCCGAGTAATTGCTGGATCTGCCGCAGTTTTCCCAGCAATAAAATGTCATCGCGGCGCTCGATTTCCGCCACAAATGAACGGTACAGATGCATGCCCAGGCCGGCCGACACGAGGGCCACGATCAGCACGAAGACGAGCGTGACGCGCAGGGTCAGCGAGCGGCGCAGTTGCGAGAATTTCATGCGCCAGCGCCGCTGTCGGGCGCACTGGGGGCGCGCAATTCGCAGACATAGCCCATGCCCCGCAAGGTGTGGATCAGCTTGGGCTCGAACGGATCGTCGAGCTTGCTACGCAGGCGGCGGATGGCCGCGTCGATGACGTTGGTATCGCTCTCGAAATTGATGTCCCACACTTGCGAGGCGATGATGGAGCGCGACAGCACTTCGCCCTGGCGCCGCGCCAGCAGATGCAGCAAGCCGAATTCCTTCGCCGTCAGGGTGATGCGCTGGCCTTGCCGGCTGACCTTGCGTTTCATCACGTCGATTTCCATGTCGCCGATGCGGATGACGTCGTCTTCGCGGGGCGGCCCGCGCCGCAACAGCGTGCGGATGCGCGCCACCAGTTCCGCAAAGGCGAACGGCTTCACCAGGTAATCGTCGGCCCCCAGTTCCAGTCCCTTGACCCGGTCCTGCACCTCGTCGCGCGCCGTGAGAAAGATGACGGGGACGTCCGCGCCGCCCTCCTGCAGGCGCAGGGCGCGCAAGACTTGCCAGCCATCCATGATGGGCAGCATCACGTCGAGCACGATCAAATCGGGCGCCTCGTGGCTGGCCATGTGCAGGCCGTCGCGGCCATTGCGCGCCAGGCTCACCGTGAAGCCGGACTCGGCCAGGCCGCGCAGCAAATAATCGCCCGTCTTCGGTTCGTCTTCTATGACCAGGATGCGCATGGCTGGGGGCTTTCTTGTGGGAAGTTAAACCATTTTACGCCGCGCGCCCGGTGCTGCGGATGATAAAAATGTCATGCGGCGATCATCTTCCCGTCGGGCAAGCCTGGCCATACTGGCGCCATTCTCTTGCATGGACACCACATGAAAACTCTGTTCTTTTCCAGCACCCTGCTGTGCCTGCTGGCCAGCCCCGTCCACGCCCAATTGCGCCAGGTCAATGACCTGTCGCTGGCGGCGGCCAACAAGCTGGCCGATGCGGCCATGGCCGCGTGCCAGGCGCAGGGCCGGCACATCGCCGTCACCGTGCTCGACCGTGGCGGCAATATCGTCACCGTGCAGCGCGCCGATGGCGTCGGGCCGCACAACACGGCAGCGAGCGGGCGCAAGGCCTACACGGCCCTGTCGACGAAAAACGATACGCAGGCGCTGGCCGTGGCCGCGCGCGGCAACCCGGACATGGCCAATCTGACGAGCTTGCCGGAACTGTTGCTGCTGGGCGGCGGCCTGCCCTTGCGCGCCAAGGGCGAAGTCGTCGGCGCCATCGGCGTGGCCGGTGGCGGCGGCGCGCAGCCGGACCGCGCCTGCGCCCTGGCCGCCCTGGCTGCCGTCCCCGAACTCGATTCCCCCACCCTGTGAAAGAAACAATAATGACCTATCTGAAAAAAACCGCTGCCGCCCTGGCCTTCGCCAGCCTGTCCGGACTGGCCCTGGCCGCCAATCCCCTGAGCGTGCACATCCTCGACCTGCAGAGCGGCCAGCCGACGGCGGGCGTGACGGTGACCCTGGAGCAAAAGAAAGGGGAAGGCTGGCAACAGCTGGGCAGTGGCGTGACGAATGCGCAGGGGCGCATCACGGCCATGTATCCGGAGAATCAACCCATGCAGGCGGGCGACTACCGCATCGTGTTCAAGACGGGCGAGCACTATGCACGGCTGAAACAGGAAACCTTCTTCCCGGAAATCCCCGTGCAATTTCACGTGGAAAAGACCGAGCAGCACTATCACATTCCCTTGCTGCTCAGCCCTTTCGGCTTTTCCACCTACCGCGGAAACTGAAGCTTAGCCCAGCGTCTTCGCCGTCTGGCCGAACAGCACGCCCTTCGCGTCCTCGCTGACGGTGGGCTGCACGTTGACCTCGGCCGCGCGCGCATAGGCGCGCACGGTGGCGGGACGGGCGGCGATGGCCGCGAACCAGCGCGCCAGGTGCGGGAAGTCTTCCAGCTTCTGGCGCTGGCGCGCGTGCGGCACGATCCACGGGTAGATCGCCATGTCGGCGATGGAGTAACTGTCGCCGGCCACGAAGGCACGGTCCGCCAGGCGCTTGTTCAGCACGCCGTATAGCCGGTTCGTTTCATTGACGTAGCGCGTGATGGCGTACTCGATCGGTTCGGGCGCGTATTGCACGAAATGGTGGTTTTGCCCGGCCATGGGACCCAGGCCGCCCATTTGCCAGAACAGCCATTGCATGACCTCGGCGCGGCCGCGCACATCCATCGGCAGGAATTGCCCGCTTTTCTCCGCCAGGTATTGCAAAATCGCCCCCGACTCGAACAGGGACAGGGGCGCGCCGCCATCTTCCGGCGCCTGGTCGACGATGGCGGGGATGCGGTTGTTGGGCGCGATGGCGAGAAACTCGGGCTGGAACTGCTCTCCCTTGCCGATATGCACGGGAATGATGTTGTAGGGCATGCCCGCTTCTTCCAGGAACATCGTCACTTTGTGCCCGTTGGGCGTGGTCCAGTAATACAGGTCGATCATCGTGGTCTTTCCGCTCGGTGGGGTGGACAGGCGGACGCGGGATAAGTATTGTGGAACTATTGTCGCGCCGCAACTGGTGTGCATGGATATAATGCCACGTCAGCGGAAAACAAGACGGCGGCGGCGTCAGCGGCCATGCAAGCAAGCGCCCACTCTCGCCAACGCGATGAAAGCACGCCATTCCAGAGAACCCTCAAAGAAAGCCGACCATGCGCAAACTCCTGATCGTCACGCTGTCCGTCCTGCTGTCAGGCTGTGTCCAGGACTTCGCCATCTATATGTTTGACGGCCAGGACCACTCCCTGACCGTGCGCCGCCAGCAACGATACTTTTGGCAAGATACGGTGGAAGTCCAGCTGATGGCGACGAATTTGCCGCAATGCCAGCGCCTGCACACCCTGTCGACGGATGCGCCGGCCGACATCAAGGTGGAGCTGTTCGCGGCCGGCGACGGCGTGTGGAACATCCGCATGGGCAAGCAGCTGTGGCAGGCGGAAACGAATACCTGCAATGAACTGACGGAAATGGAAAACGACCCGAAAGCCGACCTGGGCCAGCCGGTCGGGCAATTCCTCGTCGTCGATGAAAAACTGACCTTCGAGCCGGCGCCGCAGGCGGCGGCGCCAGCCCAATAAACACCTAGCGCGCCGCCAGGCTGCGCGCCGGCTGGCGGCCCACGGCGCGTGGCGCGCCCGCCGAGGCGGCTGCCAGGCGCGGTGCCGCGGCGCCGTGTTCGTGTGCCGACAGCTTGAAGCGCGCCACCAGCTGGGCCAGCACGGCCGCCTGGTCCTGCATGCTCGACGCCGCGGCCGCCGCCTCTTCCACCAGGGCCGCATTTTGCTGCGTCACGCTGTCCATCTCCGTGATCGCCTGGTTGACGTGGCCGATGCCCGTGCTTTGCTCGTGCGAGGCGGCCGTGATGTCGGCCATGATGTCGGTCACGCGCGACACGCTGGCCACCACCTGGTCCATGGTCGTGCCCGCCTGGGCGACGAGGGTGCTGCCGGCCGCGATGCTGTCGACGGAGGCGCCGATGAGTTCCTTGATTTCCTTCGCCGCGCCCGCCGAGCGCTGCGCCAGGTTGCGCACCTCGGATGCCACGACGGCAAAGCCGCGGCCCTGTTCCCCCGCGCGCGCCGCTTCCACGGCGGCATTCAGGGCCAGGATATTCGTCTGGAAGGCGATGCCGTCGATGACGCCGATGATGTCGACGATCTTGCGCGACGAAGCGTTGATGGTATCCATGGTGCCGATCACCTGCGCCACCACATCGCCGCCCTGGCGCGCCACTTTGGAAGCGGACTGCGCCAGTTCATTCGCCTGCACGGCATTGCCCGCGTTCTGCGTGACGGTCGACGTCAGCTCTTCCATCGAGGCGGCCGTTTCCTCCAGCGAACTGGCCTGCATTTCCGTGCGCGCCGACAGGTCCATATTGCCGCTGGCAATCTCGCTCGATGCCGTGGCGATGGTCTCGGCGCTGTGGCGGATTTCGCTGATCGCGTCAACGAGGTTGGTCTGCATGGTCTTCATGGCGTACAGCACGCTGTGGCGGTCATGCGCATGCGTGCGCACGCTGCTGCTCAGGTCGTTGTTGGCGATCTTTCCCGCCACTTCGGCCGCATATTCGGGGTCGCCGCCCAGCGCATGGCGCAGGCTGCGGTTGATGGCCACGACGACGGCCGCCAGCAGCGCGCACACGAGCAGCAGCACGCCCAGCGAGGTCAGCAGGGACTGGCGGAAGGCGGCGTCGATATCGTCCATGTACACGCCCACGACGATGGTCCAGGCCCACGGCTTGTAGGCCACCACGCGGCTCATCTTCGGTTCGGCGTTCTTCTGGCCGGGACGGGGGAAATAGTAGTGGACGAAGCCCTTGCCCGCGTCGCTCTTGCCGACGGCAACGATGTCGCGGTACAGATAGGTGCCGTTGGCATCCTTGAAATCCGACATGTTCTTGCCATTCGTTTGCGGCGCGGCAGGATTCATCACGACAACGGCGTCGAGGTTGATGATGGACAAATAGCCGGTCTCGCCAAAGCGCATGCTCTTGATGACGGCCGTGGCCTGCTTTTGCGCCTCTTCCTTCGTCAGGGCACCGCTGGCGGCCAGGTCGCCGAACATCTTCACGGCGCCCAGGCCCAGGTCGGCAGCGTTGCTCAAGTCGGCGCTGCGCTCCTCGATGCGGATCTTGCGGATTTCCAGGGCGTTATAGACGAAGATGACGGTGATGCATAACAGGCTGCAAATCAGGGGAATCCATAACTTTTGCTGGAACGTCAATTTCTTCATGTGGCTGTCTCCAACTGTATGTGCGGCGAAGGGGCAAGTCCGCATCCGGCTCTGCGGCCAGCAATGCGGCGGCGACGGCGCTCTGGCGGCACCGTTCAGACGTCTCCAGCATACGCTCGAACTACCGATATTTACAATGCCGGGAAGCAATGAATTTTGCCCGGTGTTGTTAATGCGTTGCGACAATTGATGAGAATGGATGCTGCATGGCGGCAGCACGGCGCGCGGCTCCCGTGCCGCAAGGCCGGCGGGGGCGGCGCGCGTGTGTCAAAATGCACACCGGATACACGATGAATCGCGAAAGAACAGCATGACCAAGAATGAAGCCATGAAACGCATCAATGACCGCCTGGGCAAACCCACCCTGACGGACAAGAACACGCACTTTGCCAGCGTCGCCAGCTATGGCACGGACGAAGGCTGGTGGCTGAAGATTCCCTTCCTCACCTTCAAGCAGGAATTGCACTTCATCCTCAACAATGAAAAGACGAAAAGCTTCCAGCACCTGAAGATCGGCGCCAACCAGATCCTCAGCCCCGGCATGAAATTTCGCAGCACGGGCGGCGCTGC
The DNA here is from genome assembly GCF_059420905.1 of Janthinobacterium sp. GW821-FHT03C08. Lineage (NCBI taxonomy): Bacteria > Pseudomonadati > Pseudomonadota > Betaproteobacteria > Burkholderiales > Oxalobacteraceae > Janthinobacterium > Janthinobacterium sp. GW821-FHT03C08. The sequence continues at coordinate 77,198 of NZ_JBWKUP010000019.1, forward strand.
CGACGCCTTCATGTCGGCCTCGGCACCGAAACGCCTGGTCGACCTGCTCGACGGCGGCAGCAAGTACAACTTCACCAAGCACTTCGTCAACGACTACCGCTACTGAAACACCTGAGCAAACCTGCTGCGCGGCACGCTTTGCGGCCTGCGATGCTCACCGGCTCGGCGCCCCCGTACAAAAGTACGGTTGCGCTTCTTGTCCACAAATCACTGCCGCTCGCTACGGTTTTGTCAGGTGCTCTTGGCGTTGTCAGTCTTCCCTTGGCGGCAGCCAGGCCTTGAGCAAATGCTGGGCGATGTCGAGCGCGTCGTCGCGGCTGGTGCCGAAGTGCAGGGGGTAGCCCCAGAACTTGCCGAACATGACGGCAAAAGCCTTGCCGGCCAGGCGCTTGGCGGCGCTCGGCTCGACCAGCACCATGCCCTGGATGTAGGCGCGGATGGCGGCCTTGTTCCGCTTCATCCACAGCGATGCGCGCTTGCGTTCTTCCTGCGGGTGCTCGTGCCCGTCCTCGTCAAAACCTTCCTCGCTGAGGATGACAAAGGCCTGCCGGCGCGCCAGCAGCGCGTCGAACTGGGCGAACAGCCCGTCGGGCGGGACGCCGGACGCGGCTTCGCGGCGCATCCAGACGAGGGGAAAATGGGTGATATCGAGTTGCATGGGGTGACTCCTACAAAGGGGGTTGCCGTTCCTCCTCACCTTCATCAGAACACGGGCGGCGGCGGTTGCCGTTGAAGCGGGGCTGCGGATAGCCACACGATACCGGTGGCGGCGCCGCACGTCATTGCATAAAATAGCCACAATATTATTCAATCCAGCCAAAAGTTCGCCCATGCCCCATCCTCTGCTGCCCAACATGCTCACCGCCCGGCTGGGCCTGGACGCCGCCGCCTCCATCTTCGATTTCGACGTCGATGGCGTGCTGCGTCCCTTGCTGGCCGTGGGCCTGGCCAGCGTGCGCGAGGACGGGGAGCAGGCTCCGCACCAGCACCGCAAGGGGCAGTTGCTGTATGCCACGCGGGGCGTGATTCATTGCGAGGTAGAAAGCGGGGTATGGATCGTGCCGCCCCAGTGCGCCGTGTGGATACCGGGCGGCCTGATGCACGCGGCGCAGGGCGTGGGCGAGGCGGAATGCTATTGCCTGTTCGTCGAGCCGGCCATGGCGCCGGCCCTGCCCGCCGTCTGCTGCACCGTGGCCGTCTCGCCCCTGCTGCGCGAGCTGATCGCCAAGGCGGCCGCCTTCCCCGCCCTGACGGTGCTGCAGGGCGCGCAGGAACGCCTGGTGGCCACCCTGCTCGACGAGCTGGCGGCCGCGCCGGTGGAAGACCTGCATTTGCCGATACCGCGCGATGCGCGCCTGCGCCGCCTGGCCTCGCTGCTGCTGGCGCAGCCGGCCGACAAAAGCACGCTGGCCGAGTGGGCCGGCCGCATCGGCATGAGCGAGCGCAGCATGACCCGGCAGTCGCTGGAGGAAATGGGCATGAGCGTGGGCCGCTGGCGCCGGCAGCTGCACGTCATCCTGGCCTTGCAGCGGCTGGCGCAAGGCCACAGCGTAAAAGCCGTGGCGCTGGAACTCGGTTATGAAAACACGAGTGGCTTTGTCACCATGTTCCGCAAGGCCGTGGGCAAGCCGCCGGCCCGTTACCTGGCGGAGCGGGAATCGGGCAGGCCATAAAAAAGGCGGCATCAGCCGCCTTCGTCCCGCATCGTCGCCGAAAATCAGCTTTCGCGCGCCAGGGCCAGGAATTCCGTGCGCAGCGCCAGGTTCGGCTGCATCTCGCCCAGCATGGCCGAGGTGATGGTTTCTTCGCCCGGCGTACGGATGCCGCGGCTTTCCATGCACAGGTGGCGGCAGCGCACGACCACGCCCACCGATTTCGGTTCCAGCACTTCCATCAGCGCATTGGCGATCTGCATCGTCATGCGTTCCTGCACTTGCAGGCGCTTGGAGAAGCAGTCGACGAGGCGCGTCAGTTTCGACAGGCCGACGATCTTGCCGTTGGGCACATAACCGATGGTGGCCTTGCCGAAGAACGGCGCCAGGTGGTGTTCGCAATGACTGTAGACGGGAATGCCGCGCACGACGATCAGCTCGTTGTATTGTTCCGCGCCATCTTCGAAGGCTTTCAGCAGGTCGACCGGGTCCTGGCCGTAGCCGGAGGTCCAGTGTTTCCAGGCTTTCGCCACGCGCGCCGGCGTTTCCAGCAGGCCAGGACGCTGCGGATCTTCGCCCAGGCTGCTGATCAGCCGGCGCCAGTCGTTTTCGGAGAATTCTTCTTGAGACATGCTACACCACCCTAAAATTTGCAATTGCCGCCAGTATATAGAAAATGTGACGGCCTGCCCCGGCAGACCTTGCTTTGTCTATACGGCCGGCGGCCGGTGCGCGCGCACCAGCAGGGCGGAAATCGAGACGCTCGACGTCGCCTCCGGCCACGCATCGCCGGGACCGAACCAGCGCGCCTCGGCGATCTCGTTCTCGTCCAGGCGGATGTCGCCATCGAGGTAATCGGCCGTAAACGCGATCATCAGCGAATGGGGAAACGGCCACGACTGGCTCATGAAGTACTGCAGATTGTGCACGCGCAAGCCCACCTCTTCCATCACTTCGCGGTGCACGGCTTCCTCGATCGACTCGCCCGCTTCCAGGAAACCGGCCAGCGGACTGAAGCGCTCCGACGGGGAATGCTTGTGCATGGCCAGCAGCACCTGCTCGCCCTTGCGGATGAGCACCATCATGGCCGGCGAGATGCGCGGATACGCGAGCATGCCGCAGGCGGCGCAGGTGAAGCAGCGTTCGCCGCGCGCGCGCTGCATGGGCGTGGCGCACACGCCGCAATGACGGTGCGTGCGCGCCCATTCGGCCAGCTGCACGGCGCGGCTGGCCAGGCCCAGGAAGCCGTCGTCGACGGCGTTGAACAGGGAACGCAGGCCGTGCCAGGCCAGGCCGCTGTCGGCCGGCAAAGACTCTTCATCGCTCCAGACGGTCTGGCAATAACGGCCCTGCCACAAGCCCACGGGCTGGGCGCGGCCCAGGTCGATATCGAGCGCGGCCGCCTCGGCTGCGGTGGGCAGGGCCAGTTCGGGCGTGCGCAGCAGCAGGCGGCCCCGGTGGAAGACAAACGTGAGGGTGTCGGCCGCGGCCGGCGCCGGTTCAGGCGCATCGATGAGGGGAGTAAAGGCGTCGGGAGTGTGGAGCATGCTGGAAGGAAATTGTAAAGGTTGCTCATCATACTCCCGCCGCGCGGCGCCTGCGCGCGTAGCAGCGACGGGCGCGCAAAGCAAGCATGCATGCGGCATGACAGTGTTTTTTTCCAAGCACAAAGAAAGCGTTGCGTAAACGAGACTGATAACGATTCTCATTTACGAAATAGCGCCCAATTATTACAATGTCGCTCAACCCGCCCCACCGCCAGCCACTTGCCTGCGTGCGATTGCACCGATCCGGCAGCGCCAGCCAGGAGCCACTTCCCTGACCCTATCGAAAGAGCAAGATGGCAATCAAGAGCCGCAAACACGCCCCATCCCGTTTCAACCAGCACGTCGGCGCCGCCCTGGCCGTGATGCTGCTGCCCGTCGCCGCCCAGGCGGCCGACCCGGCCGGCCAGAGCGCCCCCGCGTCGCAGCAAACCCTGAACGAAATCAAGGTCGTGGGTTCCAAGGAAAATGACTTCAAGGCCGAGAAAGCGTCGTCGCCGAAATACACGGAAGAACTGGTCAACACGCCGCAAACCATCGTCGTGATCAAGAAGGAATTGATCGAACAGCAAGGCGCGCTGACCCTGACGGACGCGCTGCGCAACACGCCGGGCGTGGGTACCTTCTTCCTCGGTGAAAACGGCAACACGAACACGGGCGACGCCGTCTACATGCGCGGCTTCGATGCGTCGGGCAGCATCTATGTCGATGGCGTGCGCGACGTCGGTTCCATCTCGCGCGATATCTTCAACATCGAACAGATCGACGTGCTGAAGGGCCCGGCGGGCACGGACAGCGGCCGCGGTTCGCCGACGGGCTCGATCAACCTGGTCAGCAAGACGGCGACCATGGACAACAAGTTCAACTCCCTGCTGACGGCCGGCAGCGGCAAGCAGAAACGCGCCACGGCCGACTGGAACCGCGTCCTCGACACGGATACGGGCACGGCCTTCCGCCTGAACCTGATGACGCAGGACAGCGGCAACCCGGCGCGCGACGAAATCAAGAACAAGCGCTGGGCCGTCGCGCCCACCGTCACCTTCGGCATCGGCAAGCCGACGCGCATCACGGCCAGCTACCTGCACGTGGACCAGGACAACGTGCCCGACGGCGGCGTGCCGACCATCGGCCTGCCCGGCTACACGACGCCGGACACCATCACGCCAACGAACAAGGTCATCCGTACCTTCCTGAACGACGCCGCCCGGGTCGATCCAAAGAATTTCTACGGCTCCACCTCGGACTACGACAAGGTCAAGGCCGACATGGGCACCTTGCGCATCGACCATGACTTCTCGCCCACCGTGCAATTCCAGAACACGACGCGCTATGGCAAGACCAAGCAGGACTACCTGCTGACGGCCTTCATGGGCACCACGGCCAACCTGAAGACGCCCGTGGCCACCGATCCGTCGACCTGGACCCTGGCGCGCTCCACGCGCACGGTGAAGGACCAGGAAAACACCATCCTGACCAACCAGAGCATCCTCAGCGCGCAATTCGACACGGGCGCGCTGAAGCACGCGGTGGTGGCCGGCGCCGAGTTCACCAGCGAAAAGCAGACCAACTACAGCTATGTGGCCGCCAGCATGGGCACCTTGCCGGCAGCCAACTTGTACCACCCGAATCCCCGCGATCCCGTCACCGGCTTCAATCCCGTGCGCAACGGCGCCTACAGCGAAGGCGAGGTCAACACGCAAAGCGCGTATGTCTTCGATACCATCAAGTTCGGCGACAAGTGGATCTTCAACGGCGGCGTGCGCTTCGACCATTTCAACACCAGCTATGACGCCGTCACCCTGCAGGCGGCCGTGACGCCGCCCGCCGTGCAGCCATTGCCCGTGGGAACGCCGATTCCCGCGCACATCACCCTCAGCGACACTTTGACCAATGGCAAGATCTCGGCACTGTACAAGCCGACGCCGGACAGCAGCGTGTATGCGCTGTGGGCCACATCGAAAGCGCCGCCCGGCACCAACTTCACCCTGAGCACGGGCGCCAGCAGCGCGCAAAACCCGATCTACGACCCGCAGGAAACCACCACCAAGGAAATCGGCACCAAGTGGGACTTCCTGAAGCAGAAACTGTCGTTCTCGGCCGCCCTGTACCAGACGGAAGTGAGAAACGAAGTGGAACAGGACCCCGTCGACCTGATCTATTACCAGAACGGCAAGAAACGCGTGCAGGGCGTGGAAATCGGCATGGTGGGCGAAATCATGCCCAACTGGCTCGTCAGCGCCGGCTACACGCGCATGAATACCAGTGTCGAGTCGGGCAAGGTCGTCACGGCCAGCGGCATCAATAACCTCAGCTACACGCCGAAGCAGGCCTTCACGGGCTGGACGTCGTACACCCTGCCCTTCGGCCTGAAGCTCGGCGGCGGCGCCCGCTACGTGGGCGAAATGCTGCGCGGCACCGATGGTGCCGTCGGCACGCCGGCCCGCATCGACGCCTACTGGGTCTTCGATGCCATGGCGACGTATCCGGTCAACAAGAACCTCGACTTGCAGCTGAACGCCTACAACCTGGCCGACAAGGCCTACGTGGCGGCCATCAACAAGTCCGGCTACCGCTACACGCCCGGCCAGCCCCGCTCGTTCAGCCTGACGGCCAATATCAAGTTCTGAAGTCAAAAGAATACGCCTCGCGCACGCCAGCAGCCCCTCTTCGGAGGGGCTTTTTTATTGTCCTGATAATCTTGTCTTTTTCGTCCACGGCCGCGCCCCCGCGACTAGCGTATGAAAAGTCATACAGCGATGGCCGCCCCCGTCCAATATTTCGCGCAGCGCTGCAATCTAACAACATTTTTGAATTTAAATAAGTGCTTTAAATCAATAGGTTAAGAAAGGTTCTGCTGAAAATCCATTTCAGGCATATCCTTTGCTATGTACAGGTTTTGCTGCAAATAATCGCTAGCATGCAAGGGCTTGTTTTTGAGAAATATTGACTCCAAGCTTGAGTTGCTCGCTATCAATAATCCGCTCACAGCGGCGCTTCATTTGGAGGAGTCAAAATGAAAAAGAAACGGCCATTAACCCTGTACATCCTGATTGCCATGATTCTCGGCATCATCGTGGGGTATGGATGCAACACCGCCTTCCCTGATGCCAAAGTCAGCGCTCAGATCGCTGGCAATATTTCCATCGTCACCGACGTCTTCTTGCGCCTGATCAAGATGATCATCGCGCTGCTGGTGTTCTCCACCCTGACGGTCGGCATCGCCCACATGGGCGACGGCAAGACGGCGGGCCGCATCGGCCTGAAAGCCATGTGCTGGTTCGTCGTGGCCTCGCTGGTGTCGCTGGCGCTGGGCATGGTGCTGTCGAACCTGATGCAACTGGGAACCAACCTGGGCTTGCCCTTGCCGGACGTGCACGCCTCGACCAACCTGAAGACGGCCGCCTTCACCTTGAAAGACTTCTTCACGCACCTGGTGCCGAAATCGCCGATCGAGGCGATGGCCAACAATGAAATCCTGCAAGTGCTGGTGTTCTCGATCTTCTTTGGCGGCGCACTGGCCGGCCTGGGCGAATCGGGCAAGACCCTGACGGCCGTCGTCGACCAACTGGCGCAGGTCATGCTGCGCATCACCGGCACCATCATGAACATGGCGCCGCTGGCCGTGTTTGCCGCCATGGCATCCGTCATCACCACCCACGGCCTGGGCGTGCTCGTCACGTTTGCCAAGTTCATGGGCGGCTTCTACCTGGGCCTGCTGTGCCTGTGGGCCCTGCTGATCGCCGCCGGTTTCGTCGTCATCGGTCCGCGCGTCTTCAAACTGGTTTCCCTGATCCGCGAACCGTTCCTGCTGGCCTTCTCGACGGCCAGCTCGGAAGCGGCGTATCCGAAACTGTTGGTGGCACTGGACCAGTTCGGCGTGGACCGCAAGATTTCCAGCTTCGTGCTGCCGATGGGCTACTCCTTCAACCTCGATGGCTCGATGATGTACTGCACCTTCGCCGTGCTGTTCATCGCCCAGGCCTACGGCATCGACCTGTCGATCGGCACGCAGATCACCATGCTGCTGCTGCTGATGCTCACCTCGAAAGGCATGGCCGGCGTGCCGCGCGCCTCGCTGGTGGTGATCGCCGCTACCCTGAACCAGTTCAACATCCCGGAAGCGGGCCTGCTGCTGCTGATGGGCGTCGACCAGTTCCTCGACATGGGCCGCTCGGCCACCAACGCGGTCGGCAATGCCGTCGCCACGGCCGTCGTCGCCAAGTGGGAAGGCGGCCTGGCCACGGAAGAAGAAGCAGCTGCGGCCAACGCAGCCAACCAGAACACAGAAAGCCACTGGGGCGAAGCGGACCACGCTAGCAAGGCCTAAGGCGCCATGGCCCGCCACAAGCGGGCCATTTATTTGTTTTCCATGTTGAGTAACAAGCAGTCAGGTAGTGCGATCAGTAGTTATCCCCCTTACTAGAGAGATTCTCATGAAAAAAGTCCTGTTTACCCTGCTGGCCCTCGGCGCAGCCTCCGGCGGCGCCCTGGCGCAATCCAGCGTGACCATCTATGGCGTGGCCGATGCCGGCCTGGTCCTCGACAAGGATGCGGCGGGCGACCGCCTCAACCGTGTCGCCTCGGGCGTCGCCTCCGGCTCGCGCATCGGCTTCAAGGGCAAGGAAGACCTGGGCGGCGGCCTGTCCGCCAACTTCGTGCTGGAAAGCGGTTTCAATATCGATACCGGCACGTCGGGCCAGGGCGGCCTGCTGTTCGGCCGCCAGGCCTACGTGGGCCTGTCCGGCAGCGCCGGCGCCGTCACCCTGGGCCGCCAGTACTCGCCCTACTATTTGGCCCTGCGAGACGTGGCCGACCCCTTCGTCATCGGCCTGGCCGGCACGGCCTCGAACCTGATGGTGACGAATATCCGCGTCGACAACATGGTGCAATACACCACGCCGACGTACAGCCACCTGTCGGCCGACTTCGCATATGGCTTCGGCGAAGTGGCCGACGACAATGCGAAAAACCGCAGCCTGGGCGGCGCCGTGCACTACATCGACGGCCCGCTGAACGTGACCCTGACGCACCACCGCAAGGAAAATGCCCTGGCAACGCAGCAGACGCGCAACACCCTGCTGGCCGCCCGCTACGACTTTGGCGTGCTGCAAGGCAACTTCGGCTACGCCGACAACCGCGCCCTGGACAACAGCAAGAGCAATGACGTGCTCGTCGGCTTCAGCGCCCCGTTCGGCGCCACCAAGCTGGTCGCGTCCTACATCCGCCACAACGACAAGAGCAGCCTGAACCGTGACGCCCAGCAGTGGGCCATCGGCGCGTTCTACTCCCTGTCCAAGCGCAGCGACCTGTACACGGGTTATGGCCACATCAGCAACAAGAACGGCGCCACCTTCGTCGTCGGCAATGCGACGGACAATGGCACGGGCAACAGCGGCTTCAACCTGGGCATGCGTCATACTTTCTAAGGACGTCGGTCAAAATCCACTGCGCGGCGCGCTTTGCGGCCGGCGATGCTCACCGGCTCGGCCACAAGGGGGCGCCGAGTCTCACTGCCGCGCGCTACGATTTTGTCGGACGTCGTGATGTTTGTGGCATATGCGTCAACTACGCTGCAGGCCGCCGGATTACTTTCCGGCGGCTTTTTTATATGGCACGCACCTTGATGCGATACTGTGGGCTCTTGCAAGTTCGCACCTGACTATGAATACCAGCAGCAAACCTCCTCTTTCCTGGCGCCAGCGCCTGTCGCAACGGTCGGGCCGCGAAGCGCTGGCCTGGGGCGTGGTGCTGGCCGCCTGCCTGGCCACCGTCTGGCTCGTGTATTTCTGGACGGAACGCATCGCCATCGGCAAGCTGCAGGCCAGCGGCGCGCAGCGCCTCGAGGTGTATGTGAGCAGCCTGGAAAACGCGCTGGAAAAGTACGACTTCCTGCCCAAGACGCTGGAACTGAACCGCGACGTCATCCGCCTGCTGCAGCACCCGGAAGACCCGGTGCTGGTCGACACGGTCAACCATTACCTGGAACAGATGAATGCCCAGGCGAAATCCTCGACCATCTTCATCAGCAACCTGGACGGCAATACGCGGGCCGCCAGCAACTGGCAGCAGCCCGACAGTTTTATCGGCGACAACATCTCGTTCCGTCCCTACGCCCAGGATGCCCTGCGCGGCACGCCGGGGCGCTTCTATGGCGTCGGCACGACGCGGCTGGAGCCTGGCTATTTCTTTGCCCACGGCATCTATCAGAATGGCCGCATGCTGGGCTTGGCCACGGTGAAGGTAAACCTGGAAAACCTGGAAAAGCGCTGGGTGCAGGGCGCGGACAAGGTCATGCTGGCCGACGAGCATGGCGTGATCTTCCTCAGCTCCATGCCGGACTGGAAATACCGCACCCTGGCGCCCCTGTCGCCGGCCATCGTCGAAGAACTCAACCGCACGCGCCAGTACTACTCGAAGCAGCTCGAAGCCATCCCCTTCGTGTCCGACCGCCAGCTGGGCAATGGCGCGCGCGTGATCAGCGTGCGCGAGCAGGAGCGGGCCGACGCGCCGCCGAAGACCAGCTCCAGCGTGATGACGCAGATCAAGCTCAAGTCGCCGCGCGACTGGACCTTCATCTACCTGTCCGACCTGGCGCAGGCGAAAGCCAGCGCGCGCGCGGCGGCCGCCTTCTCCTGCGTGCTGCTGGGCTTTTTCATGCTGCTGTTCTTTTACCTGCGCCAGCGGCGCGCGGCCGTGGCGCAAAAACTGCGCGCCCGCGAAGACTTGCAGCATGCCTACGACAACCTGGAAACCATGGTCGAGGAACGCACGTCGGAACTCAATGCCATGACGCAAAGCCTGAGCCAGGAAATCGAGGTGCGCAGCAAGGCCGAGCAAAAACTGCACATCACGCAGAATGAACTATTTCAAGCCGGTAAGATGGCCGTGCTGGGACAGATGTCGGCCAGCATCACGCATGAACTGAACCAGCCGCTGACGGCGCTGCGCACCATGTCCGACAATGCCGTCATCCTGCTCGAGCGGGGCCGGCTCGACGACGCGCGCCGCAACCTGGCGAAGATCTCGCAAATTGCGGCCCGGATGGGGACCATTACGGGACAATTGAAGATATTTGCGCGCAAATCGACGACCAGCCTGACCTCCGTCTCGATCCCCACGGCGATCAGCAACGCCCTGTTCCTCGTCGAGCGCCGCCTGCAGGTTGAAAATGTGCGTTTCAGCCTGCATCTGCCGCCCGAAGACATTTTCGCCATGTGCGAAAGCAACCGCCTGGAGCAGGTGCTGGTCAACCTGTATGCCAACGCGCTCGACGCCATGAACGGCAGCGACGTGCGCAGCCTGCGCGTGTCCGTCGAAAGCACGCCGCAGCACGTCCTCATCCACGTGGCCGACACGGGGCCGGGGCTGTCGACGGAAGTCTATGAACACCTGTTCGAACCGTTCTTCACCACCAAGCCGCAAGGCCTGGGACTGGGCCTGGGACTGGCCATTTCCGAACAGATCACGCGCCAGTTCGGCGGCGTGCTGCGCGCCGACAACGCCCCCGGCGGCGGCGCCATCTTTACCATCGAACTACAGATTGCAACGCAGGAGGAAAAACATGTTTGAGGGCTTGAAGGTCTTGCTGGTCGAAGACGACCCCACCGTACGCGAGGGCAGCGAGCAGGCACTGCAGCTGGCCGGCCTGGACGTGCTGGCCTTCCACTCGGCCGAGCTGGCCTACAAGCTGCTGACGCCGGACTTCCCCGGCATCGTCGTCAGCGACGTGCGCCTGCCCGGCATGAGCGGCCTGGAGCTGCTGCAGGCCGTGAAAACCCTGGACCCGCACCTGCCCGTGATCCTCGTCACAGGCCACGGCGACATCACCATGGCCGTGCACGCCATGCGCACGGGCGCCTACGATTTCATCGAAAAGCCGTATTCGTCCGACCAGCTGGTCGACGTCATCCTGCGCGCGCTGGAAACGCGGCGCCTCATGCTGGAAGTGCACAGCCTGCGCCGCCAGCTCGAGGACGGCGGCGGCATCGAAGCGCGCCTGCTGGGCAATTCCGTGGCGATGCGCGACATACGGCGCCTGATACTCGACGTTGCCGACGAACCGGCCGACGTGCTGATCTATGGCGACACGGGCACGGGCAAGGAAATGGTGGCCCGCTGCCTGCATGACTTCAGCCACCGCCGCAAGCACAACTTCGTCGCCGTCAACTGCGGCGCGATTCCCGAAAGCATCTTCGAAAGCGAAGTCTTCGGCCACGAACCGGGCGCGTTCACGGGCGCAGCCAAGCGGCAAGTGGGCAAGATCGAGCATGCGGACCACGGCACCTTCTTCCTCGACGAGATCGAATCGCTGCCCCTGTCGCTGCAAGTCAAACTGCTGCGCGTGCTGCAGGAGCGCTATATCGAACGCCTCGGCTCCAACGTGCCCACGCCCGTCGACGTGCGCGTCATCGCCGCGGCCAAGCTGGACCTGGAAGACTTGTCGCAGCAGCAGAAGTTCCGCAGCGATCTGTACTACCGCCTGAACCTGATCGTGCTGCACCTGCCGCCCCTGCGCGAACGGCGCGAAGACATCCCCATCCTGTTCGAGCACTTCGTGCTGGCCGCCGCCGCCCGCTACAACCGCGCCGCGCCCGTCGTCTCCAGCGCGCAGATGCGCAACCTGATGGCCCATTCCTGGCCCGGCAACGTGCGCGAGCTGCGCAATATCGCCGACCGCTTCGTGCTCGGTATCGCCGGCGGCACGTCGAGCCTGCTGGCGGGCAGCCAGTCCAGCCCGCTGTCGCTGGCGGAACAGGTGAACGGCTTCGAACGGGCCCTGATCGAACAGGAACTGCGCGCCTATTCCGGCAACGTCAGCGAAGTCAGCGCGGTGCTGGGCTTGCCGAAACAGACCCTGTACCACAAGATGCAGAAGTACAACCTGGTCGCCGAGGAGTTCCGCTAATCAAGCGACCCGGCCCGTGCGCAGCGGCGTCACCCAGTCGGGCCGGCCGTTGGCCAGCGCCAGCCGGGCCGCCGTTTCCCAGTCGTATGCGACGGCGTGGAAGTGCACCGTCCAGGCACCGTCCTTCCCCTGCTCGGCGATGGCGTAGCGCGCATGCGGCGTGCCGTTTTCCATCACGTGCGGATAGCCATGGTCGTCGTCATACGCTTGCAAGCCCACGCTGCCCGGGTTGACGACCAGGCGCCCGTCGTCCAGACGCATGCTGCGCGGCATGTGCGTGTGGCCGCACAGGATCAGCGCCGCATCGGCCGGCCCGGCCCGTTCGACCACCTCGGTCGGCGTGGCGGCGCGGCTGCCTTGCGGCGTGACGCTGTCAAGAAAATATACGAGGTCGCTTTGCGGCGTGCCATGCACGAGCAGCACATCCTTGCGCAAGCGCAAGGTGGCCGGCAGCACGGCGATCCAGGCTAGTTGCTCAGGCAACAGTTGCGCGCGCGCAAAGGCGTCCGACTCGCCCATGCGGACAGGGTCGCCGAACAATTGCCGCTCATGGTTGCCGCGGATGGTAGGCAAGTCCAGCGCCATCAGGCGCGCCGCCGTGGCGCGCGGCTGCAGATGGCCCGAGACGATATCGCCCAGGTTGACGATCATGTCCACGCCCCGCCGGGCGATGTCGGCCAGCACGGCATCGAGCGCGTCGAGGTTGCCGTGGATATCGGAAATGGCGGCAATTTTCATGGTGTGATTTCCTCCCGTGCGCACCATTCTGCGCGCGTCAGGCGATACAGGCAATGCGTGCGCAAACGGTGGCCGGGCGGCAGGGCCGGATGCTCGAACGTGGCGTGCTCGCGGCGCATGCCCAGGCGTGCCATCAGGGCGCGCGAGCGCACGTTGGGCAAGGCCGTGAATGCGACGATCTCGGGCAACTGCAGGCGGGTAAAGCCGTCCCGCAGGACCGCCTGCGCCGCTTCCTGCGCGTAACCTTTGCCCCAGTAGTCGAAGGCCAGGCGCCAGCCGATTTCCACGCATGGCGAACACGGCAGCTGAGCGTCGGGCACATGCAGCCCCGTCATGCCGATACAGGCGCCGTTGTCGCGCAAGGTCACGGCCCACAAGCCCCAGCCCCGCGCGGCGATCAGATCGCGGCAGCGCTGCGCCAGGGCATCGCTCGCTTCGTGCGACAGGGTGGCGGGAAAGCACGCCATGACGCGCGGATCGGCATGCAGGGCGGCGAACGGCGCCAGGTCGCTGTCGCGCCATTGCCGCAGCAGCAGGCGCGGGGTGTGCAGTTCCATGATGGTTTGCAACATAGTCTTCCTCTCTCCACGATGTCCATGCAGTAGGACAAATCCGACGATGACTTGCGCCGTGCGGCTACGTCATCCCCAAGACAGCATTGCTACCATTTCCTCATTGCATTACCGCATACACCATGCCGCCCCGATGCCGCGGCAGTATTCACTTTATTTTGAGGAGTTGCCCCATGTTTGCCACGCCCGTCCCCGCCCGCCTGTCGCCCCCCCGTTTGCGCCATCTCGCCTTGCGCAGCGCCATGATGCTGGGCGTGCTGGGTGTCGCCACGGCCGCCGCCACGGCGCGGGCGGAGCCGTCGCCCACCCTGGACCGCGTCAGCATTTCCGTGGGCGCCTTCGCCGCCGATCCGCGCATCAATGTCGGCGCCGACACGCAGTTTGGCCGCATCGACGCGCCCGAATCGAATCCCAGCCGCACGACCATTCCCCGCATCAAGGCCGAATTGCTGATCGGCGACCACCATGGCCTGGCATTCGACTACTACCGCTACGACAAGTCCTACACGCCGACGCTGACCGGCCAGACCATCATCAATGGCCAGCCCGTCACGGGCACGGCCACCGCTGACGCCGACCTGAAACTGGACCTGGCGAAGATGTCCTACCGCTGGTGGCTGGGCAGCGGCAACGACACCTTCGGCATCGGCCTGGGCGCCGCCTACTACAATGCCAACCTGAACGGCACGGCCACGGGCGTCGTCAATGGCGAAACGGCGACGGCGCGCGACTCCATCGGCGAGCACGCATTCGCGCCGCTGCTGGAAGTGGGCTGGCGCCACGCCTTCACGCCGGACCTGCGCATGTATGCGGAAGCGTCCGGCATCAGGAAAAATGGCGGCCGCATCAACGGCCACATCTACGGCGGCAATATCGGCGTGGAATGGTTTCCCTTCAAGAACGTCGGCTTCGTGGCCGACTACGGCATCTCGAAAATCAAGCTGCACCGCGACAGCGAGCGCGATGCGGACCTGAACGTACGCCTGACGGGACCGTCGGCCTACGTCAAGATGCGCTTCTAGTCCGCACGCCGCCGGTTTCAGCGGACGGCTTCAGCAGATACAGCTGAAACTGCGGCAAGCCGGGATCTTCCCAAGGAGCAACCTCGGCAAACGGCAGGCGCGCAAACGCCTGCTGCCAAAAGGCATTGGCGGCGGCATCGGCGCGGAACATGGCCACCAGCCACGTCGTGTCGTTGCCGAGCAGCACGCGCCGCACGACTTCCAGCGCCAGCCCCCGGCGCCGGTATTTCTTCAGGATGAAAAAGTCGCTGAATTCCTGCACCGGCGTGGCGCCCGCCATGCCCGCTTCCGTGAGGTAAAAGCCGGCCAGCGCGCCATCGACCTCGATCCACACCGCCCCGTGGCCAGGAGCGTGCACATACTCGGCCAGCCCGGCGTCGCATGCATCGTAGCGGCCGTCGGCCAGCACGTCTTCGCCGCTCCAGCCGGTATTGTCGTAGCAGTACAGCTGGAACAGCTGCGCCAGCGCCCCTTCCTCGCCGGGCGCGATGGCGCGCAAGCTCATGTTCGGTACTGCTGGCATGCTCCCGTCCCCCCTGCCCGCAGGCATTGCTGAAGCGGGCGAGTGTAGCACTGCGTCACTCATGCCGGCGCTTCCGCATTTCATCCCTGTTTTTTCGCCCCTTGTCGCAAAAATAATTCTTTTATGCCTATTGGCTATATATTATTGTTTTTAAGTAACATCCGCCATCGCGGCTGACAGGAAATAAGGGTGATCCCCTTGCACAGACCGGCAGACACGCATCTGCCGGCTTTCATACTCAAGCTCTGGAGAGTGCTGCACATGCTATCGATCAAACAGCTGAACAAAACGTATGCCAATGGCGTCAAGGCCATCAACAATGTCAGCCTGGACATTCCCAACGGAATGTTCGGCTTGCTGGGGCCGAATGGCGCGGGCAAGTCGTCGCTGATGCGTACTATTGCAACTTTGCAAGACCCCGATAGCGGCAGCATCCATTTCAATGGCGTGGACGTGCTGCAGGACAAGGAAGGCCTGCGCCGCCAGCTGGGCTACCTGCCGCAGGATTTCGGCGTCTACCCGAAGGTGAGCGCGGAAACCCTGCTCAACCACTTTGCGGTGCTCAAGGGCTTGACGGAGAAGGGCCCGCGCAAGGAAGCCGTGGAAGCCCTGCTGCAGCAAACCAATCTGTGGGAAGCGCGCAAGCGCAACCTGGGCACGTATTCGGGCGGCATGCGCCAGCGCTTCGGCATCGCCCAGGCGCTGCTGGGCGCGCCGCGCCTGGTGATCGTCGATGAACCGACGGCCGGCCTGGACCCGGACGAGCGCAACCGTTTCCTGAACCTGCTGGCCAAGATCGGCGAGCAGGTGGTGGTGATCCTGTCGACGCACATCGTCGACGACGTGACGGACCTGTGCCCGCGCATGGCCATGATCGTCAAGGGCGAAGTGCTGGTGCAGGGCGAGCCGCAGGCGGCCATCGACACCCTGCTCGGCAAGGTCTGGCGCCGCAGCGTCACCGCCGAGGAGCTGGCGCAGTACCAGCAGTCGCACCAGGTGCTGTCGACGCGCCTGGTGGGCGGCAAGCCGCAGATCAATGTCTATGCCGACAGCCAGCCCGACAGCGGCTTCGTGCAGATCGCGCCGGACCTGGAAGACGTGTATTTCTTGCATGTGCGCAACGCCGCCCGCAACGGTGCGCCCGTACCCGCCGCCGCACCAGCCGCCGTCGCAGCGTAAGGGGCCGCCATGTGGAAGGAATTTTTCAAGTTTGACCTCGCCTACCAGCTGAAACAGCCGCTGCTGTGGGTGTTTGCCGTCATCATGGCCCTGATGGCCTTTGGCGCCACCACCAGCGACTCCGTGCAGATCGGCGGCGCCATCGGCAACATCAACCGCAACGCGCCCACCGTGGTGGCGCAGATGCTGGGCATCTTCAGCCTGCTGGCGATGTTTCTCGTCACCGTCTTCATCGCCGGCGCCGTGCTGCGCGACAGCGAAGTGGGCATGGCCGACATGCTGTTCGCCACGCCCATGCGCAAGTGGGACTACCTGTTCGGCCGCTTCGCCGCCGGCTTTGCCGCCTGCCTGGTGATCTTTGTCGCCATTGCCCTGGCCACCATGCTCGGCCCCGTCATGCCCTGGGTCGACGCCCAGCGCGTGGGCGCCTTTTCGCTGCACACGTATGCCTGGAGCTTTGCCGTCATCGTCATCCCCAACCTGCTGTTCATCGGCGCCCTGCTGATGCTGCTGGCGGCCACCACGCGCTCGATGATGCTCGTGTACGTGGGCGTGCTGGGCTTTTTCGTGCTGTGGGCCATGGCCGGCGTGTTTACGCGCGACATCAACAATGAATGGTATGCCGTGCTGCTCGACCCCTTCGGCGTGCGCGCCTTCGGCCGCATGACGCGCTATTTCACGGCAGCCGAGTCGAATGCCAGCCTGCCGCCCCTGTCCGGCTACCTGCTGGCCAACCGCGCCCTGTGGCTGGGCATCACCGTCGTGCTGTTTGCCGCCACCGTGCTCCTCTTCAAGCCGCAGCGCACGGGCACGGGCAAGCGCCTGTTCGGCAAGCACAAGGCGCAGGCAGCAGCGCCCGCCGTCGCCGCGCCGCTGCACTTGCCGCGCAGCATCCCCACCTTTACCCCCGCCACGGCCTGGCGCCAGTGGTGGCAGATCCTGCGCTTCGACGCGGCAGGCGTCTTCCGGAGCCTGCCCTTCCTCGTCATGCTGCTGTTCGGCGTCATCAACCTGGTCGCCGGCGCCAGCGTGGCCAAGAATATGTATGGCACGGCCGTGTATCCGATGACGCACCTGATGCTGCAAAATATCAGCAACAGCTTCAGCTTCCTCCTGATCATCATCGTCACGTTTTATGCGGGCGAACTGATCTTCAAGGAACGGCAAGTCAAGATCGCCGACGTCAGCGATGCCATGCCCGTGCCCGGCTGGGTACCGCTGCTGGCCAAGTGCACGGCCCTGGTCGGCGTCATCGCCGGCTACCTGCTGGTGGGCGTCGTCACGGCCATCGGCTTCCAGCTCTACAAGGGCGGCGCGCCCGTGGAACTGGGCCTGTACCTGCAAGGCACCTTGCTCGCGTCCCTGTTCTTCGTGCTGATGGGCTTGTGCGCCCTCACCTTGCAGGTGTTGTCGAATAACAAGTTCATCGGCTATCTGCTGGTGATCCTGCTGATGGTGGCGCAAGCCGTGCTGGGCATGCTGCACCTGGAACACAACCTGTACGCCTTCGGCGGCACGCCGGCCATCAAGTATTCGGACATGAATGGCTACGGCCACTTCCTGACGGGCTGGGCCTGGTTTGCCCTTTACTGGAGCCTGTTTACCGTGGCCCTCGTCATGCTGGCCCATGCGTTCTGGGTGCGCGGCCTGTCCGCCGACTGGCGCGCGCGCGCGCGCCTGGCCCGCCAGCGCCTGCAAGGCGGTGCCGGCGCCGCCCTCGCCGTGGTCGTGCTGTGCTGGGCAGGCACGGGCGGCTGGATTTTCTACAACACGAACGTGCTGAACAAGTACGAGACGTCGAACATCGGCATGGACAAGCAGGCCCGCTACGAGAAATTGTACAAACAATACAAGGACTTGCCGCAGCTGAAGATCACCGACGTCCAGGCCGACGTGGATATTTATCCTGAGCAACGCAAGGTCTTGATCAAGGGCCACTACCTGCTGCAGAACAAGACGCAGCAGCCGCTCGATACCCTGCGCATCCAGCGCAACCCGGACCTGGACACGCACTGGCTGAACTTGCCTGAGCACACCGTCGCGCTCGATGACAAGGAACTCGGCTTCAGCATCCTCAAGCTGGCCCGGCCCCTGGCGCCGGGCGCCACCCTGCCGCTGGACTTCACGGTGGCCGTCACGCACCAGGGCTTCACCAACGACGGCACCCCGGACCAGGTCAACCTGAATGGCACCTTCTTCAACAACCAGAGCTACTTCCCCCACTTCGGTTATGCGCAGCACATGGAATTGACGGATCGCAATGAACGGCGCAAGCGCGGCCTGGGCGAACCGCAGCGCATGGCCAAGCTGGAAGACAAATCCGCCTACGGCAATACCGTCTTTGGCAATGAAGCGGACTGGATCCATTTCGATACCACCGTCTCCACCAGCGGCGAGCAGATCGCCCTGGCGCCCGGCTACCTGCAGGCCAGCTGGGAAAAGGATGGCCGCCGCTATTACCGCTACAAGATGGACCAGCCGATGATGCCGTTCTTTGCCTACCTGTCGGCCCGCTGGGACGTCAAAAAGGGCGACTGGCACGGCGTGCCGATCGAGATTTACTTCGACAGGAAGCATGGCTACAACACGGAACGCATGATTACCTCCGTGCAAAAGTCACTCGATTACTACACCACCCAGTTCACGCCCTACCAGCACAAGCAGGTGCGCATCCTGGAATTTCCGGGCTACCAGAGCTTCGCGCAGTCGTTTGCCAACACGATTCCGTATTCGGAAGGCATCGGCTTCATCGCCGACCTGCGCAACAAGGATGACATCGACTACGTGTTCTACGTCACGGCGCATGAGATGGCGCACCAGTGGTGGGGCCACCAGGTGATCGGCGCCAACGTGCAGGGCGCCACCATGCTGATGGAGTCGCTGTCGCAGTACTCGGCGCTGATGGTGATGGAAAAGGAATACGGCCGCGAAAAGATGCGCCGCTTCCTGCGCTACGAGCTGGACCGCTACTTGAGCGGACGCGGCGGCGAAGCCATCGAGGAACAGCCGCTGGCACGCGTGGAAGGACAGCAATACATCCACTACAACAAGGGCAGCCTGGTGTTCTACCGCCTGCGCGATGAAATCGGCGAGGAAGCCCTGAACCGTGCCCTGAAACGCTACCTGCAGGACAAGGGCTTCCAGCAGGCGCCGTTCACCACCACCCTGGAACTGCTGGCCTACATCCGCGCCGAAGCGCCGCAGGACAAGCAGGCCCTGATCACGGACCTGTTCGAGAAGATCGTCTTCTACGACAACCGCGTGACGCAGGCGAGCGCCGTGCAGCGCAAGGATGGCCAGTGGGATGTCACCATGAAGCTGCACCTGGCCAAGCTGGAGTCGGACGGCAAGGGCAAGGAAAGCCCGCGCGCTTATGACGAGCCGGTGGAGATCGCCATCTTCGCGCGCGCCCCGGGCGCCAAGGAAAAAGATGAAAAGGTCTTGTTCACGGACAAGCGCGTCCTGTCCGGCAGCGATCCGGTGATCACCATCACGGTGAAGGACAAGCCGTTCGAAGTAGGCGTCGATCCGTATAACAAGATGATCGACCGCGTCTCGCGCGATAACCGCAAGGAAGTGAGCATCAATTAAGCCTTGATGCCGCACAAACAGGCTGCGCATTCCAGGCATGCGCGGCCTGTTTTTTTGTGCGCGCTCAAGCCATCAGCGGTATACGAGTCCACCATCGATCAGCGGTGCCTGGCCCGTCATATAGTCCGCGTCCGGCCCCGCCAGGAAGGAAACGAGTCCCGCCACGTCCTCGGGCGTCTCGGCGCGTCCCAGCGCGATGCCGTCCACGTATTTCTTGTACGTCGCGCCCGGCGCGGCGCCCGTCACCTCGGCCATGCGCTTGTCGATCTCCACCCACATGTCCGTGCCGACGACGCCGGGGCAATACGCGTTGACGGTGATGCCGTCGGCCGCCAATTCCTTGGCCGCCGCCTGCGTCAGCGCGCGCACGGCAAACTTGGTGGCCGAATACACGCCCAGCAGGGCGAAGCCGTCATGCCCGGCAATGGAGCAGGCATTGATGATCTTGCCCTTGTGCTGGCGCCGCTTGAACGTCTTGGCGGCCGCCTGGATGCCCCAGAGCGTCCCTTGCACATTGATGCGCATGATGCGCTCGACTTCGTCCGGCGTCACGTCGAGCAGCGGCTGCACCTGCGCGATGCCCGCGTTGTTGACGATGATGTCGAAGCCGCCCAGTTCCTTCTCGGCAAACGCCACCGCTGCGGTGACTTGCTGCAATTGCGACACGTCGGCAATAAACGTGACGGCACGGCGCCCCAGCGCGCGCACCTCGGCGGCGGCAGCGTTCAGCTTTTCCTGGTTCAGGTCAACGAGCGCGATATCGGCGCCATCCTTGGCCAGGCGCAAGGCGATGGCCTTGCCGATGCCTTGCGCGGCCCCCGTGACCAGCGCGACTTTTCCGGAAATACCCATCTGCGTTCCTTTCAGTGTGGACAATAAGCACAGGCCCTGCGCGGCAGCGCCAGGAACCCGCCCGGCCTCCACCATACACGGCAGCGCTCGTGAAACAGCCCCGCCACCCTGCCTTGAAACGTGCGCGGCGATTTAAAAACACCGAAGTCAAGAAAGATGAAAAAAGGCATGCCGCCGCGGCAGGCGCACAATATAAATGCGTCGCGCCACAATATTCCCGCTGCTGAAACGTCTTCAATGACATGAACCCGCCCCACACTTCGCCCTCCAGCCTTGCGCAAGAGCAAAGCATCGCCGACACCGTCGAGCGCGAGCAGTTGAAACTCGGCAATTTCATTCGCCGCCGCGTGCCCGATCCCACCGATGCCGATGACATCCTGCAAGACGTCTTCCAGGAATTCATCGAAGCGTGCCGGCTGCCGGCGCCGATCGAGCAAGCCAGTGCCTGGCTGTTCCGCGTGGCGCGCAACCGTATCATCGACCGCTTCCGCAAGAAGAAGGAAGCGGCGCTGGACGAGCTCGGCGACGGAGACGAAGACGATGCCTGCCGCCTCGACCTGATGCTGCCTTCGGGCGATGCGGGACCGGAGGCGGCCTATGCCAGGACGCTGCTGCTGCAGGCATTGCAGAGCGCCCTGGACGCCTTGCCGGCCAACCAGCGCGAGGTATTTGTCGCGCACGAACTGGAAGGCCTGAGCTTCAAGGACATGGCGGCGCAAAGTGGTGTTGCCGTCAACACTTTACTGGCGCGCAAGCGCTATGCAGTCTTGTCTCTGCGTCTGCAGCTGCAAGATTTTTATCACGAGTAAGAAGGGAGGAATATCATGCGATTGAGAACGAAAATACGGGCAGGAAAACTGGCCAAGGTCGGCCTGCTGCTGGCCGGTGCGGCGCTCCTGGGCGGCGTGGTCATGCTGCTGTGGAACTGGATCATGCCGGGCCTGGTGGACGGCGTCGCGCGCATCGATTACCGGCGCGCGCTGGGCCTGCTGGTACTGAGCCGTATCCTGTTCGGCGGCTTTCGCGGCCGCGGGCGTGGAGACGGCCATGGCCAATGGCAGCGCTGGCAAAAAATGACGCCGGAAGAACGCGAACAAGTCCTGCAGCAGCGCGCGCAGCGCGGCCGTCCCGCACCACATCACCATGAAAACCAGACATGACTTCCATCAAGCAAGCCACACCGGGGACCTTTTCCCCCTACCAGAAATTCGTCGTCGCGATCCTGGCCTTCCTGCAATTTGCCGTCATTGTCGACTTCATGCTGATGTCGCCGCTGGGCGCGATGATCATTCCCGAACTCGGCATTGATACGACGCAATTCGGCCTCGTGGTCTCGGCCTATGCCTTCAGCGCCGGCATCGCGGGCTTGCTGACGGCGGGCCTGGCCGACCGCTACGACCGCAAGAAACTGCTGCTGTTCTTCTACACGGGCTTTATTCTCGGCACCCTGTGGTGCGGCCTGGCCAACAGCTATGCCATGCTGCTGCTGGCGCGCATCGTCACGGGCCTGTTCGGCGGCGTCATCGGCTCCATCGTGCTGGCCATTTCCACCGACCTGTTCCCGCCCCACATGCGCGGCAGGGTCATGGGCCTGATCCAGACGGCGTTTGCCGCCAGCCAGGTGCTGGGCATCCCCATCGGCCTGTACCTGGCGAACCGCTGGGACTGGCATATGCCCTTCCTGGCGATGGCCGGCTTCGGCCTCGCCGGCGGCCTGCTCATGCTGCGCAAACTGCAACCCGTCAACGCGCACCTGGCGTTGCCGCAGGAACACAGCCCGTGGATGCACCTGTACCACACCGTCACGGAGCGGCGCTACCTGCTGGCGTTTGCCATCACGGCCGTCCTGACGACGGGCGGCTTCATGCTGATGCCCTTCAGCAGCGCCTACATCGTCAACAACCTGGGCATCGACATGCACCAGTTGCCCACGGTCTACCTGATCACAGGCGTGTGCACGATCTTCTTCGGCCCCCTGATCGGCAAGGCCGCCGACACCTACGGCAAATTCAGGGTCTTCACCTTCGGCACGGTGGTGTCCATCATCATGGTGCTGGTCTACACGCGCCTGGGTACCATCAGCCTGCCGATGCTGATCTTCATCAACTCGCTGATGTTCGTCGGCATCTTTTCCCGCATGATCCCGTTCCAGGCCCTCGTCTCGTCCGTGCCAGCGGCGAGCCAGCGCGGCTCCTTCAACGCCATCAGCGCATCGATCCAGCAACTGGCCGGCGGCATCGCCTCCGTCATCGCCGGCCACCTCGTCACCTTCGGCGCCGATGGCAAGCTGCAGCATTTCGACGTGATCGGCGACGTGATGGTCGGCACGGCGCTGCTGGCCCTGGCCCTGCTGTGGGCGCTGCAGCGCGGCGGCGCCAGCGTGCCCGTGGCGAAGTAGGGCAGGCCGGCGGCGGCCTCAGGGAGGGCCGTAGAACTGGAAGCCCTGCGCCACCAGCAATTTGACGGGGAAGCCCGTCGGCGTCTTGAATTCCCTGACGCCGATGATCTTGTAGGCGCCCGCCTGGAATTCCTCGCCTTCGGCCCAGCTGGTGTCCTTCAGGGCAAACTGCAGCACGCGGCGCGGGTCCAGGCGATACGTGAAAATCGTGTACTCGCCCACGCGCCGCGTGGCGATGAAGTTTTCATCGCGGGCATCGGCGATCAGCAGACGCCCCGGATAGCGCTCGATCCCCGTCTGCTCTTCCTGGATGTTCACGATGGCGTCGGTAAAACTGCACTCCGCATCGATGATCTTGCGGTCGCGTGCCTTGGCGATCTTCATGACATCGTCATAGCTCTTGTTGTGGACAATCGAGCGGACGGGGGAATCGCAATAATTGGCGGCACCGGCAACGGCCGGGAAGGCCAGCAGCAAGGACAGGAGCAAGGGGAGTATTTTCATGGCGCAGGCAGGAATCTCAAATTGGTCAGGATGGGGCGTCATTCTACCGCCCGCGTGTTGAGCTGTATCAACCATTCCTGCGGCACGCCCGATGACAGCTTCACACATCGCCGCGGCCGCTTTGCGGTAGTATCGGCAAGCGATGGGCAAGCAGCCCACGCGCTTGCCACTCAAGGAGTTACACCATGCCAGCCATCCATGCCCCCATCCGCGCCAGCCTGCTGCTGGCGGCTCTCGTGTTGACAACGCCCGCGTGGAGCGCCGATCCTGTCCACAAGGAAACCGTGGAATTGACGGCGAACCAGGCCACGCACAGCGTGAAGGGCAAGATCAAGGGCGACGCCACGGCCGAGTACACGCTCCACGCCAAGGCGGGACAGACCCTCAGCGTCAAGCTGAAAACCAATCAGGCGTCGAACTATTTCAACATCCGCCAGGCCGGCCAGGACGAAGCCCTGTTCATCGGCTCGACCAGCGGCAACAGTTTTCAGGCGAAACTGCCAGCCGATGGCGAATACACGGTGCAGGTGTATCTGATGCGCAATGCGGCGCGCAGGCATGCGGTGGCGAATTACCGCCTGGAGATGGCGCTGCGCGATTAAGGCTGGCGTGATGCAGCATGCGCACCTGTCCTCCAGGCCAGCGGCATGGAATTTTTAAGCCTGCCGATGATCTTAACCATTGATGGTTTTTCTGACTGACTCAATGGAGGAGATATGCAACAAGCAAATTTCATCGCCATCGTCCTGGCATTCAGCTGCCCCCTGGCAGGAGCACAAGGGCCCGAACGCATGGCAAAGCTCACCGACAGCAACGTGCTGTTGAAGGACGCAACCATCGAAGGCAGCGCCATGCATGCCTGCCAGCCGCTGAAAGGGGACACGGTCGCCATCCTTGAAATCAAAAATGATCCACCAGGGCCCACAGGTACCGCCCTTGCTCGTGTACGCGTGATGAGCGGGCACTGCCAGGGCCAGATTGGATGGGTCGGCATGCCCCGCCTGGAAGCGCTGGCCAGGTAGGCATTGTTCTTTCCAGAAAACAAAAAGCCTGTTCTCCTCTCAGAAAACAGGCTTTCAGCAACAAAAAACGGCTTTGTCCGAATTAGAACGGGATATCGTCGTCCATGTCCGAGAAGTTCGGCGCTGGCTTCGGTGCCGGACGTGGGGCCGGGGCCGGGGCTGGGCGCGGGGCCGGTGCCTGGCGCGGGGCCGGGGCTTCGTAGCCGCCGCCACCGCCGTAGCTGTCATCGCCGCCGGCGTCGCCGCCGCCCATGCCGGAACGGCCGCCCAGCATTTGCATCTGTTCCGCGATGATGTCGGTTGCGTACTTCTCGACGCCGTCCTTGTCCGTGTATTTACGGGTTTGCAGACGGCCTTCGACGTACACGGACGAACCTTTTTTCAGGTACTGGCCGACGATTTCCGCCAGGCGGCCGAAGAACGAAATACGGTGCCACTCTGTCAATTCTTTTTGTTCGCCCGTGTTGCGGTCCTTCGACTTGTACGAAGTGGCCACGGCGATGTTGGCGATCGCGTCGCCGCTAGGCATGTAGCGGATTTCCGGGTCACGGCCCAGATTGCCGACGATGATGACTTTGTTGACTGATGCCATGAATAACTCCTGATGAACTGCGGCGGGAGCCAAAAACTCGCGCGCGTTGGATTTTTTTGCTAAACGAGGATTATAAGCGACCAGGCGGCGCAAAGCATGCGCTTTCTGGGATCGCCACCTGCCGTGCGGCAGCAGGTTTTTTTCACGGCAGGTGAAAACAAGAAACTTGAATACTGGTATTATATACAGTGTTTAAACGTCTGCACGCATCTGTATCAATCTTTCGCGGGGCACGCTCGCGCGGCGGCGCAATCCGCCCGTGACCGCCTCAGGCATGCAGAGCAAAACCCGGCTATAGTAACAGGTTGACCCGTTGTGGCTCCTCATCTGGCAGTTCCCGCAATGCGTCGGCCGCACCACTCACTGAAAGCAAGGCAATCACATGGAACAGATCCGCATTCGCGGTGCTCGCACGCATAACCTCAAGAATATCAGTCTCGATTTGCCGCGCAACAAGCTGATCGTGATTACCGGCTTGTCCGGCTCCGGCAAATCCTCGCTGGCCTTCGATACGCTGTACGCGGAAGGCCAGCGCCGCTATGTCGAGTCGCTGTCGGCCTACGCGCGCCAGTTCCTGCAGCTGATGGAAAAGCCGGACGTCGACCTGATCGAGGGACTATCTCCTGCCATCTCCATCGAACAGAAGGCAACCTCGCACAATCCCCGCTCGACCGTGGGCACCGTGACGGAAATCCACGATTACCTGCGCCTGCTGTATGCGCGCGTGGGCACGCCGTACTGCCCCGACCATCCGGAAAACGCGCTGGCCGCCCAGTCCGTATCGCAAATGGTCGATGCCGTGCTGGCCATGCCCGAAGACACCAAGCTGATGATACTCGCGCCTGTCGTCGCCAACCGCAAGGGCGAACACGTGGACCTGTTCGAGCAGATGCAGGCGCAGGGCTTCGTGCGCTTCCGCGTACAGAGCGGCACGCATGCGGCGAAAATCTATGAAGTCGATGACCTCCCGAAATTAAAGAAAACGGAAAAACACACGATCGACGTCGTCATCGACCGTGTGAAAGTGAACCAGGAGATCAAGCAGCGCCTGGCGGAAAGTTTCGAAACGGCCCTGCGCCTGGCCGACGGCCGCGCCATCGCCTACGAAATGGATACCGCCCAGGAACACGTGTACTCCAATAAGTTTGCCTGCAATGTGTGTGGCTATTCCCTGCAGGAACTGGAACCGCGTCTGTTCTCGTTCAACAACCCCATGGGCGCCTGCCCCGAGTGCGACGGCCTGGGACACATTGAATTCTTTGACCCGAAACGCATCGTCGCGTTCCCCAACCTGTCGCTGGCCTCCGGTGCCGTCAAGGGCTGGGACCGCCGTAACCAGTTTTATTTCCAGATGCTCACGAACCTGGCGGCCTTCTACGAATTCGACCTGGACATGCCGTTCGAGCAGCTGGCACTGAATGCCCAGCAAGCCGTACTGTACGGTTCCGGCAAGCAAGTCATTCCGTTTACCTATGTCAACGAACGGGGCCGCACCGTCATCAAGGAACACACCTTCGAAGGCGTGGTCAACAATCTGCAGCGGCGCTACCGCGAAACGGATTCGATGGCCGTCAAGGAAGAACTGGCCAAGTTCATCAATGAAAAATGCTGTCCATCCTGCGATGGCGCGCGCCTGCGCGTGGAAGCGCGCTTCGTCAAGGTCGGCACGGGCAAGCAGCAGCGCGCCATCTATGAAGTGGCGGAAAAGCCGCTGCGCGAAACGCTGGAATTCTTTGAGAAGCTGAAACTGACGGGCGCCAAGAAGGAAATCGCCGACCGCGTGGTCAAGGAAATCATTTCTCGTTTGAAATTCCTCAACAATGTGGGCCTCGATTACCTGTCGCTGGACCGCAGCGCCGACACCCTGTCCGGCGGGGAAGCACAACGCATCCGTCTGGCATCGCAGATCGGCTCCGGTTTGACGGGCGTCATGTATGTGCTCGATGAGCCGTCCATCGGCTTGCATCAGCGCGATAATGACCGCCTGATCGAAACATTGAAACACTTGCGCGACATCGGCAACAGCGTGCTGGTGGTCGAGCACGATGAAGACGCCATCCGCACGGCCGACTACATCGTCGACATGGGCATAGGCGCGGGCGTGCACGGCGGCGAAATCATCGCCGAAGGCAGCCTGCAAGACATCCTGAAAAACAAGAAGTCGCTGACGGCGCAGTACCTGAACGGCAAGCTGAAGATCGCCGTGCCGGCCAAGCGCCATGCGAGCAATCCGGAAAAGCAGCTGGTCATTACTGGCGCGACGGGTAACAACCTGAAGAAGGTTTCACTGAGCTTGCCGGTGGGCCTGATGACATGCGTGACGGGCGTGTCCGGCTCGGGCAAGTCCTCGCTGGTCAACGATACCCTGTATCCGGCCCTGTCGCGCCATCTGTACGGTTCGCAGACGGAACCGGCGCCGCACGACTCGATCAGCGGCCTGGAACACTTCGACAAGGTCATTTCCGTCGACCAGGCGCCGATCGGCCGCACGCCGCGCTCGAACCCCGCCACCTACACGGGCTTGTTTACACCGATCCGCGACCTGTTCTCCACCGTGCCGACGGCCAAGGAACGGGGCTACAGCGCGGGCCGCTTCTCGTTCAACGTGAAGGGCGGCCGCTGCGAAGCGTGCCAGGGCGATGGCGTGATCAAGGTCGAGATGCATTTCCTGCCCGACGTCTACGTGCCATGCGACGTGTGCCACGGCAAGCGCTACAACCGCGAAACCCTGGAAGTGCATTACAAGGGCAAGAACATCACGGAAGTGCTGGGCATGACGGTGGAAGAGGCGCATGCATTCTTCAAGCCCGTGCCCTTGATCGCGCGCAAGCTGCAAACCCTGCTCGACGTGGGCCTCGGCTACATCAAGCTGGGCCAGAGCGCCACCACCCTGTCCGGCGGCGAGGCGCAGCGCGTGAAACTGTCGCTGGAACTGTCCAAGCGCGACACGGGCCGCACCCTGTACATCCTCGACGAACCGACGACGGGCTTGCACTTCCACGACATCGACCTGTTGTTAAAGGTCATCCACCGCCTGCGCGACCAGGGCAACACCCTCGTCATCATCGAGCACAACCTGGACGTCATCAAGACGGCCGACTGGATCGTCGACCTGGGCCCCGAGGGCGGCGCCGGCGGCGGGCAGATCATCGCCAGCGGCACGCCGGAAGACGTGGCCATCAACCCGGCCAGCGTGACGGGCAAGTACCTGGGGCCGCTGCTGAAGCAGTAAGTTCCAATTTTCCTCACGATCCCCCGGCCAGTTGTCTTGCCCGGGGGATTTTTCTATGGGAAACTATCTTGCTCGGCAATCAAGCCGTTTCTTCAAGAGAGACCATGCAAACCAGACCATCGCGATTCAGCTGGACCTGCTGCATGGCACTGGCGTGCTTGCTGCTACCGGGCAGTGTACTGGCCTGTTCCTGCATGGGAGATGAGCCAGGAAAATTCCTGCATGCAACACCTGCGAGCAGCGCAGGCCCCGCGACCATCAGCCTGCCGGCCAATGCGCGCGGCGTCCTGTTTCTGCCTGAAACTTATCCGGATTACGTGCTCAGGGATGAAGGACGGTATGCGATTGTCAGGCAACCCATCGCCCTGTCCACAAAAAATTTTCTTATCCGGGAACATGGCGTAAGGCACAAACTGACACCGGTCGTGGTACGGCTACGCGTGGAAAAGCAAATGGGGCAACCACTGCAAGGCTATTATCTGGCGAGCCCAGAAATGCAACAATGCAGCAGACAAAAAAGCGCTTCCGTGCCGATATGCCGCAGCTTGAACGCCGTGGACTCGGACTGGAGCGAACCGAAGCAACAACAAACTGGCGACAAGATCAAGCGCTTCGCCATGCAGCAGGGCTTGCGCGACATCAGCGAAGAAGTCGATGCCGCTTACGGCTTGTATCGGATCGAGGCCCACGAGGGCTTCAAGCCTGGCAAACTCTATGATATTGAATACCATGACGGCCCACGGCACCTGAAACTTGCATTGCGCATGGAAGCCACACCATTACGCCTGGACCGGCCAGACCAGTTTGCAATTAGTCCGGATGGGCTACCGGGGCGTGAAATCCTGCCCATGGCGAGCAACGACGGCAGCTGCGGCAGGAGGATCAAGATAGCGACCCAGCCATTGCGCCTGACACTGCCGCCGTCCTACGAGCGGCATGCCTCACTCCTCCTATATTTCATGCAGCAAAAACTGCAGCAGGCAGATCAACAACACATGGCGGCGGCAGGACAATTTACGCCATTTCATTATCGACCGGCCCTGTGCACCAGTATTGCCTATGGTGGCAGCTTTCATGGCGAAGGACGCGAACTGGCAATCGGTGATTGCCAGTCGCCCGCGCCACGCCAGGTGAAAGCGTTTGCCGGCGTGCTGGAAGTAGAGGACCGCCTGCACGAAACGACGCTACTGCCGGTTTCCTTTCCGGCAGCAAAACCTGGCCAATGCCCGAAAGTGAAAGATGACGTAAATCTGCGCTATTTCGTGCCGACCATATTTCGCTGAACCAGAAAGCCACAAAAAAAACGGCGCGGATTGCTCATGCAATCCGCGCCGTTTCTCTTTTTGCTAGCACCCCAGTCATTGCCGGCGTGTCATTTATCGCACGCCAGTCTTTGCCGGCGTGTTTCTCCCCCCACTACAACTCTCGCCACCTGACAAGCTGCTGCGCGGTGCGCTACGCTGGTCAGGTGCTGCTTGACGCTAACTTACTTATGCACTCAGCCGCTTTTCCAGCGCAGCCTTGTTGTCTGCCAATTCTTGCGGCAGATGATACGCGAGTTTTTCAAACAATTCCGTATGCAATTTCAATTCTTCCACCCACGCAGCCTTGTCGATCGAGGTGATGGTATCGAACTGTTCTTGCGTGAATGGCAAGCCATCCCAGTTCAGGTCGCCATACTGCGGCGTCGTGCCGAACAGGTTTTCCACGCCGCCCGCCTTGCCTTCGATGCGGTCCAGCATCCACTTCAGCACGCGCATGTTGTCGCCGAAGCCAGGCCAGACGAACTTGCCAGCCTCGTCCGTACGGAACCAGTTGACGCAGTAGATCTTCGGCAGGGCCGCCGGGTTGACCTTGCCTACCTTGACGCCCATGTCCAGCCAGTGCTGGAAGTAATCGCTCATGTTATAGCCGATAAACGGCAACATGGCAAATGGATCGCGGCGCACGACGCCCATCTGGCCCACGGCCGCCGCCGTCGTTTCGGAACCCATGGTGGCAGCCATGTAGACGCCTTCGACCCAGTTGCGCGCTTCGGTCACCAATGGCACGGTGGTCGAGCGGCGGCCGCCGAAGATGAAGGCCGAGATCGGCACGCCGGCCGGATCGTCCCAGGCCGCGTCGATGACGGGGTTTTGCGTAGCGGCAACAGTGAAGCGCGCGTTCGGATGCGCCGCCTTGGTGCCGGACGCCGGCGTCCAGTCCTTGCCCTGCCAGTTGATCAGGTGGCTAGGCGCTTCCTTGGTCAAGCCTTCCCACCAGACATCGCCATCGTCCGTCAGGGCCACGTTGGTGAAAATCGTGTTGTCGCGCATGGAGGCCATGCAGTTGTAATTGGTTTTTTCGTTGGTGCCCGGCGCCACGCCGAAGTAACCCGCTTCCGGGTTGATGGCGTACAGGCGGCCGTCGGCACCCGGCTTGATCCAGGCGATATCGTCGCCGATGGTGGTCACTTTCCAGCCGTTAAAACTTGCCGGCGGGATCAACATGGCGAAGTTGGTCTTGCCGCAAGCGGACGGGAAGGCTGCCGCGACGTAATGCTTCTTGCCTTCCGGCGATTCCACGCCGAGGATCAGCATGTGTTCGGCCAGCCAGCCCGGATTGTTGTCGGCCGCTTGCGCTTCCTGGTAGCCCATGTTCGAGGCGATGCGCAGGGCGAAGCATTTCTTGCCCAGCAAGGCGTTGCCGCCGTAGCCGGAACCGAAGGACCAGATTTCGCGCGTTTCCGGGAAATGCACGATGTACTTGGTGCTGTTGCACGGCCATTTCACGTCGGCCTGGCCGGCGGCCAGCGGCGCGCCCACGCTATGCACGCAGGGCACGAAGTCGCCATCGGTGCCCAGCACGTCGTACACGGCACGGCCCATGCGGGTCATGATCTTCATGTTGACGGCGACATACGGCGAATCGGACAGTTCCACGCCGATGTGCGCGATCGGCGAACCGAGCGGACCCATCGAGAAGGGCACGACGTACATGGTGCGGCCGCGCATGCAGCCGTCGAACAGGCCGTTCAGGGTGTGACGCATCTCGCCCGGGTCGGTCCAGTTATTCGTCGGGCCGGCCGCTTCTTTCGTTGCCGAGCAGATATACGTGCGGTCTTCGACGCGGGCCACGTCGCTCGGGTCGGAGCAGGCCAGGTAGGAATTCGGGCGCTTTTCCGCGTTGAGTTTTTTCATGGTGCCGCTGGCAACCATATCAAAGCACAGGCGCTCGTACTCTTCCTGCGAGCCGTCGCACCAGTAGATGCGGTCCGGCTTGGTCAGCGCGGCAATGTCGGCCACCCAGTTGATCAGTTTCTGTTGTTTAATATAAGCTGGGACGTTGAGTGCGGCGACGCCACCCATGACGGGCTGATTCATATTACCTCCAATACCAATAAAAGAAATTCTGGTCGTTCCGGCAAGACAGGCAGCATCGTTGAGAGGTGGCTGCGGTCCACGGCCAGCGGCAATATCACGCTGGCTGGACTCTGGTGTCGTGTCCGCCGCGGCGTTCGCGCCGGCGGCATTTCATCTGGAGCATGCTCCCAGGTTGCAGGAACAGTGTGCGCTTTATTTGCACTTCGTTCAGCAGGAAGTGTCAAAAGTGCCGGCGATTGTACACCCGCAAAACGGCTATTCTCGCAAAAATGTAGGAGAATAGCTTGAGTAATGTAGTAGGCTATTCAGCATTTGCCGTATCCTGTTATTTCCCTACCAAATCTTCATTAAAATCGGCCATCTACCATGAAAATTGCCATACTCGATGATTATCAGGATGCCGTGCGCAAGCTCGACTGTTTCAAATTGCTCGATGGACATGAGGTCAAAGTGTTCAGCAATACGGCGCGGGGCCTGGGCCAGCTGGCCATCCGCCTGGCGCCGTTCGACGCCCTGGTGCTGATCCGCGAACGCAGCAGCTTTAACCGGGCCTTGCTGTCGAAATTGCCAAATTTGAAACTTCTTTCGCAGACGGGCAAGGTCAGCGGGCACATCGACGTGGCGGCCGCCACGGAACTGGGCATCGCCATCGCGGAAGGCATCGGCTCGCCGACGGCGCCGGCCGAGCTGACGTGGGCGCTGATCATGGCGGCGCAGCGCAAGATCGTGCCGTATGCGCAACACTTACAGGAAGGGCTGTGGCAGACGTCGTCGCTGGAGCCAGCCCGCAACACCTTGGGCACGGTTTTGAAAGGGCGCACCCTGGCGATCTGGGGCTATGGCAAGATCGGCCAATTGATCGCCGCTTATGGCCGTGCCTTCGGCATGACCATCCTCGTGTGGGGCAGCGAAACGAGCCGCGCGGCGGCCGTGGCGGCCGGCGACACGGCGGCGGCATCGCGCGAGGCCTTCTTTGAACAGGCCGACGTCCTGACCCTGCACCTGCGCCTGTCCGACAAGACACGCGGCCTGGTGACAGCCGAGGACCTGGCGCGCATGAAACCGACGTCCCTGTTCGTCAACACCAGCCGCGCCGAACTGGTGGCCGAGGGCGCGCTGGAAGCGGCACTGCCCCAGGGACACCCGGGCGCGGCCGCGCTGGACGTGTTTACGGACGAGCCGCTGCCGCCCGGCTCGCCGCTGTTGCTGTTGCCGAACGTGCTGGCCACGCCACACCTGGGCTACGTCGAGCGTGACAGCTATGAACTGTATTTCCGCTACGCCCTGCAAAACATCGTCGATTTCGAGCGGGGGCAATGCACGCGCCTGCTCAATCCCGAGGTGCTGGCGCATGCGCGGCAAGCCTCTCAGGAGCGCTGAAAGCCCTTGATCAGGTCGGGTTCGCCCGTGATGCGGATGGCGGGCGCGGGCAGCACGTGCCGGCCGCGCCACAGGCCGGCCCAGCCGGGCGGCCAGGCGATGGCGGGCCCGCCGTATGGCGCCACGCCGGCGCGCACGGCGACCACGGGCACGGGCGGCATGTCGGGCAAGGGTTCGCCCTCGGCGCGCTGCATGTCCAGGCTGTACATATAGTCGGGCAACAGCGCATCGCAGACGCGGCCAAACCACTCGGTGTGGTCATCGTCGCGCCCCAGCGCCTGCGCCAGCCCCTGCGGGTCAAAACGGGCCAGCGCATCGATCAGTTCGCCGGTGGAAGCGCCGGGCGAGTCGCCCCAGCCCATCACGGGATTGACGTTGTAATCGGCGCCCGAGCCATACCAGCCTTCGCGCCAGGGCCGCTGCATCCAGTCGCGCGGCCCCGTGAACAGATGCCAGCGCCAGTGCAGGCCCGACGGTTTCGGCCAGGAATACAGATACAGCTTTTGATAGCCCGCCTGGTGCAGTTCGCGCACCATGGCCATCAGGCGCGCATGCGGCATGCGGTCGGGCGGTGCGCGGCGAAACAGGATCGCCTCGCCATCGGCGAACTGTACGTCGTCCGTGGACAGGTTCAGGTCCAGCGTGCGCGCCTCGCTGCCGAAACGGGCCGCGATCCAACCCGTCAGCAGATTGACGGACGTGATCACCCCGTAACCGCGGTGGCGGTGAAAAATGACAGTGCCGGGAGCGAGCGCTTTCATACGGGAATGTCGGGCCGGTGGGCGAACAAAGAAACTAGTGTACTCACAGATGGCAGAATTTTCCAGACGCGGATCGCTTCGGGTCCGCCATTCACGCAATTGTGCCAATCCACGATATCATGCCCGTCATTCTCCACTGACATCGTGACCACATCATGACTTTGCGCATACTCGCCACCGGCGGCACCTTCGACAAACACTACAACGAATTGAACGGCACCCTGGGCTTTTCCGACAGTCATTTGCCGGCCGCCATCGCCCGCGCTCGCATGACGGCGCCCGTGGCGCTGGAGCAATTGCCGCTGCTCGACTCGCTCGACATGCAGGACGGCGACCGCCAGCGCGTGCTGGCCTCGTGCCGCGCGGCGCAGGAAAAAGCCATCGTCATCATCCACGGCACCGACACCATGCGCGAAACGGCGCAAGTGCTGGGCGCGGCCAACCTGCAGCAGACGGTGATCCTGACGGGCGCCATGATCCCCTACGAAATCGACAATTCCGACGCCCTGTTCAACCTGGGCTTCGCCTGCGGCGTGGCACAAACCTTGCCGGCCGGCGTGTACGTGGCCATGAATGGCCAGATCTTTGCCTGGGACAATGTGCAGAAGAACCGCGCCGCCGGCGTATTCCAGCCGCTGTAAAGGCCGCCAGAATGCAATTGCGCTGCGGCAATGTCGCAGCGCTACAACAGAAGAGCGCGGCAATATTTACAGAAAGATCAAGAATCCGGCGCTTAATTTCCATGTGGAAATTATAAAAGTAAAAAAACAATATATTTGTTCATAATTGCAATTTTTTCCTGCGCTTCAATGCTATATTGGGCTCATCGACCACCCCCTCCTGGGAATCCATCATGACCATGCGCAAACCGGCTGTACCACTGTTCCAACTGGGCGCCATTGCCGCCGCGTTTGCCCTGAGCGGCGCTGCCCACGCAACGACCGACCTGACAAATGAATACACGGTCACCGCCACGACCACCGCTGCCGGCGCGAATACGTGGACCTTCGATTACAGCGTCCTGAACAATAATCAGGGCATCGGCGGCCAGACCGGCCTCGACGGCTTCACGATTTTCGTTCCCGTGTCCGCCACCCTGGTGACCTCCACTGCGCCCGCCCCCTTCAACGGAGCACCCGGCTTCTGGTCGCAAGGCAGCAGCAGCCAGCTGGACCTGGGCGGCAACGGCTCGCAAAACCTGGTTGCGCCCGCAGGCTATGCCGCCTACACCTGGTGGGGCAATAACACGCAATCCGTGTACACCCCGGGTTCGACCGCGAACTTCAGCATAACCTTGAGCAATGTCGCCGTCGGTAGCAATACGATCGGTGTCAGCACCTACTTCGGCTACGGCGCCGCTACTGCCCAATCTGCCAGCAACCAGTATGGCAATTACTCTACCTTTACCGGTACTTTCGCTTCACCGGTGGCCGCAGTGCCTGAACCGGAAACATACGCCATGCTGCTGGCCGGCCTCGGCCTGGTCGGCTTCATGGCCCGCCGCAGAAAGTCAGGCAAGCACGCCGCCTGATTTCCACTCTGCAGCACCTCGACAAGCCCGCTTTCAGCGGGCTTTTTTTTACATTTTTTTACGTCGCACAAATTCTGCACGGCAACTCTTTCCAGCAAATTATTATTGGTAAAACATGAAATTGCCAACATAATAATTTTATGTTGTAAAAAAACACCAGTAATCATTTTTAAAAACGATGATTTTTAGAAATTAAAAATCGTCATTTAACAATTAAAATAAATATTCTTCAGTATCTTCAATTTATTGCCAAATACGACACGGTTGTCGTCCATTTTTTCTTGCTGAGACGACATAATGTTTGCCTCGACAAGTAAAAAGTGCATTTATAACAATATTGCGCTAAGTAGTCTTCCACCTCCCCCAGACGTGGTCCCGCCTACCGTACACAGCTCCGCACGCCATTTATCCGATGGCGATGCTGATGCTCGTGTACCGCTTGTCGTTATTAAAACTACTACGGAGTAATTGTTACAATGGCATTCAAAGAAAAAATTGGCGTGCGTAGCGTGCGCCTGGCCCTGACCGTACTGGCAGGCAGCGTCTTGTTCTCTGGCCAATCCATGGCAGAAGAAGCAATTCAAAAAGTGGAAATTACCGGTTCCAGCATCAAGCGTATCGCCGTGGAAGGCGCATTGCCTGTGCAACGCCTGACGCAGGAAGCCATCGCCCGCACCGGCGCCAATACCGTGGCTGACCTGGTACAGAGCCTGCCAGCCATGCAAGGTTTCACCATCGGCGCCGTTGCTGCCGGTTCCAACTCGGGTGGCCGCACCAGCGCATCGATCCATGACATCGGCGAAAGCTACACCCTGGTCCTGCTGAACGGCCGCCGCATCGCGCCACAAGGCTCTGGTACCTCCGTCAACCTGAACGCCATTCCGATGAGCGCGGTTGAACGTGTCGAGATCCTGACCGACGGCGCTTCGGCCCTGTACGGCTCGGACGCCATTGCCGGCGTCATCAACTTCATCCTGAAGAAAAACGTCCAAGGCGGCACCCTGGAAGCCACCTACGGCGGCCCGGAAGACAAGGGCGGCAACGCCTGGAACACCAACGTGACCTACGGCTTCGGCGACCTGGACGAAGACCGCTTCAACGTGCTGGTATCGTACCGCCACGACGAGCAATCGAAACTGAAGGCAACGGACCGCTCGTTCGCCCGTTCGTCGTACATTCCTGTCAGCTACGGCGGCAAGAACTACATCTACGACCGCACCAGCCCGTCGACAGCGCCAGGTAACGCCACCGTCGTATTCAAGGACAGCAACACCAACCCACAACTGCAGTTCAGCCCCTTCCTGGCGGCCAACGGCAATTGCGGCCCGACCAACTACGTCACGGCCACCAACGCTGCCGTATGCGGCTTCGACGGCGGTTCGACCGTTGAAATCGTTCCGGAATCGAAACGCGACAGCCTGTTCTCGCGCGGTACCTACAAACTGACGGAAAACCTGAATGCGTTTGCCGAAGTTGCCCTGTCGCGCTACGACCTGACGGCACGTATCGCCGCCAATCCGGTGCCGATCAGCATTGCCAAAGGCAGCGCGCTGTACAACCAGTACGTCCAGCCATACCTGACGCCAGCACAGCAAGCCGACGTGAAAACCGTCACCGCCAACTACCGCATGGTCGACTGGGGCACCCGCGCCAGCAACACCATCACCGACACCAAGCATTTCGTCGTCGGCGTGGAAGGCGAAGTGGGCGACTGGAACGTGGAATCGGCCCTGACCTGGTCGCAAAACGCGATCGACGAGCGCTATGTGGGCGGCTATGCCAAGAACGCCGAGTTCAAGGCCATGCAAAACAACCCATTGTTCAACCCGTTCGTACCGGCTGGCAACGCTTCGCCAGCACTGCAGAACCTGATCAACAATTCGCAATTCAACGGTTCGATCCGCACGGCATCGACCACCATGCGCGGTATCGATGCGCACGGTTCGCGTGAACTGTTCACCCTGCCAGGCGGCAAGGCCAATATCGGTATCGGCGGCGACTACCGCGAATACAAATATGAGCAAACGCCATCGAACGGCGCGACCAGCGACACGATCTACAACTACAACACCTCGGCACGCTACGATCTGAGCCGCGAAACCTACGGCGTCTTCGCCGAGTTGCTGGCACCGATCACCAAAACCGTGGAAGTAAGCCTGGCCGGCCGTTACGACACCATCACCAAGATCGACAATGGTGTTGTGAACAAGACCATCGGCAAGGACCAGAGCGCCAGCACCTACAAAGTGACGGCACGCTGGCAGCCAGTGCAGCAAGTACTGCTGCGCGGTTCGTACGGCACGGGTTTCAAGGCACCAAGCATGCTGGACATCGGCCAGCCCCTGGTTAACAACGGCTTCACGGCCAAACCATGGGATTGCCCATTCCCAGGCAGCGATCTGTGCCGCGGCAAAGCCCAGCAGTACAACCAGTTGGCAGGCGGTAACGAAAACCTGAAACCGGAAAAATCGAAGCAGTACACCGTTGGTTTCCGTATCGAACCTAGCTCGGCATTCTCGTTCGGCGCCGACCTGTGGGACGTGAAGATCACCGACGCGGTTTCGGCAGTGAGCGAAACCCAGGCGTTCGGCAACCCGACGCTGTACAAGGACCTGTTCGGCACCTACACCGAGCCATCGACCGGCAATACCTACTTTGCGTTCAAGTCGCTGTCGATGAACATCGGCCAGACGCATAACCGTGGTATCGACTGGGACATGACGGGTCGCCACCGCTTTGACTTCGGCAACTTCACGGCCAACCTGAGCGGCACCCATATGCTCAAGGCTGACTACACCGTGCCAGGCACCAAGAATACGTGGACGACCAACATGAACTACTTCGGCATCACCGATGCCGTCACGTTCCGTAACTTGATCAAGCTCAACATGAGCCTGGAATCGGGCAAGCTGACCAGCACCATGGTTGTCAGCTATCGCAACGGCTACACCGATGCAGCCGCGTCGGTACTGAACGTCGATACGAAGAAACTGGAAACGATCCGCCTGCAAGTGCCGTCGTACACCACTGTCGACCTGCAAGGCCGCTATGCCTTCAGCTCGGCGCTGACCTTGCGCGCTGGCATCAAGAACCTGTTTGACCGTGAACCGCCGCTGTCGCTGCGCGCTTCGTCGGGCCACCAGGTCGGCTTCGATCCACGCTACGCAGATCCAATGATGCGTTCGGTTTACTTCACCGGCAGCTACAAGTTCTAATTTGACGTCATAAATTAGCTTGTCCTGAAAGCGCCTTGCACTTCACCGTGCAAGGCGCTTTTTTTTATGCGCCCCGCCAGGCGGCAGGCGAAAAAAAAAGGAGCCGAAGCTCCTTTTCCGTACCGATATGACTACGTTTACGCAGTCGCTTCGCCGCCCAACGCTTCCACCACGTCGGCCATCAGCTTGGAGAGCTCGCCCGTCATCAGCATCAGGTCGCCGTCGAAACGCTCTTCGTCGTTCTTCGTGCTCGATTCCGTTTCCTTGATCACGTCCAGCGGCTTGACGCTCTTGATGGCCAGCGACTCCGTCAGCACGAACGAGATCTTGTCGTTCCACGTCATGGCCAGGCGCGTGCACTGCTTGCCGGCCGCGATGTGGCGGCGCACGTCGTCCGCTTCCAGGGTGTGGCGCACGTAGCGCACGGTAGCCTTGCTCTCGCCCGTGGCGCGCAATTCCGTGTCCATGTCCACCGTGAAGCCGGCAGGCGCGTCGTCGGCCTGCAGCCATTCCGTCATCACCGCCACGGGCGAGCGCTGCACGCGCAGGCTTTCCAGCGGCAATTTATCCACGGCTTTGAGCAGCAGCTTGATGACTTCATCGGCTTTCGCCGGGCTGGCCGCATCGACCACCAGCCAGCCATTGACGGGATCGATCCACGTCCAGACGTTGCTGCGGATGCTGAAGGCGCGCGGCAGCAGTTCGTCGGCCACGCGCTCCTTCAATTCCTTCATGGCTTTCTTGCCGGGCGCAAAACCTTGCGCTTCTTCCATCTCGGCCGCGCGGGCCTTGGCCACCTGGTTGATGACGGTGGCTGGCAGCAATTTCTTTTCCGTGCCCAGCAGGATCAGCATCTGCTTGTTGACCACGTGGACCAGGCCGCCGTTCGGGCGTGGCGTATCCCAGCCCTGGCGCATCAGATCCATGCTGGTCGCCGGCGTAAATTTGTTCGAGGACAAGGCCTCTTCCAGTTGTTCTGGCGTGTAAGCCCACGGTGCGGGCAGGCGGTAAATCTGAAGATTCTTGAACCACATAGTTTTTGTCTTCCGTTTGTTTCAGTAGTGCCAGGGGAACGCCATTCTACACTTTCGACATGCAATTGCCGTCAAAAGCGCGCTCTGGCGCGGTGTGTGTCTTGCAAGGGGTGAAGCTACAGGGCGGGAAACAGCTCCGCCTGGGCAGGTGGCTGCCGCGTGACGACGGCCGGGTCGGACAAGGTCGAGATGCGCACGCCCAGCAGGCGGATTTTTTTCTCGAACGGCACGCGGCGCAGGCAATCGCGGCTGGCGCGCAGGATGGCGGCCGCATCCGCCGTGGCGCTGGGCAGGGTGATGTCGCGCGTGACGGTGCTGAAATCCTCGAAGCGCAGCTTGATGCCCACCGTGCGCCCCGCCAGCGACTGTTTATCCAGGTCGCCCGCCACGCGCGTGCACAGGCTTTCCAGCTTTTCCGACAGGGTGGCACGGTCGCGCACCACCTGCAAGTCGCGCTCGAACGTCGTTTCGCGGCTGACGGACTTGGTTTCCCGGTTCGTCTGCACGGGACGCTCGTCGATGCCCAGCGCCGCCTGGCGCAGCCAGCCCGTGTACAGGTCGCCAAACTGCGTGCGCAGCATGGCCGGGTCGGCTTGCGCCAGTTCGCCGATAGTGATGATACCCAAGGCTTCCAGCTTGGCCGTCGCCTTCGGGCCGATGCCGTTGATCTTTTTGGCCGGCAAGGGCCAGACCCTTGTTGCGATATCCTCGGGCGACAAAATGGTCAGGCCGTCCGGCTTTTCCAGGTCGGAACAGATTTTCGCCAGCAATTTGTTCGGCGCCAGGCCGATCGAGCACGACAGGCCCGTCGCCTCGGACACGGCTGCCTTCAGGCGCGCCGCCATGGCCGGCGCCTGCTCGCCATGTTCCGTCAGGTCGACATAGATCTCGTCGATGCCGACGTTCTGGATGATGGGGCACAGATGGGCCACGGCTTGCTTGAAGCGGGCCGAATACTCGCGGTACGCCTCGAAATCGGCAGGCAGCAGGATGCTGTCGGGCGCCAGTTTCGCCGCCTTCATGATGCCCATGGCGGAAAACACGCCGAAGGCGCGCGCCGCATAGGTGGACGTGGTGACGACGCCGCGCCCCACGTAGTCGCGCATGCGCGCAAACTGCCGCGTGCCATCTTCCTGCAGCACGGGCTGCTGCAGGCGGCCGCCGCCGATGACGACGGCTTCGCCGCGCAATTCCGGATATTTCAGCAGTTCCACGGAGGCAAAGAAGGCATCCATGTCCAGGTGCGCAATCCAGCGGCGGGCGTCAGTGGGAGTAGGGGCAGATGGAGTCAAAAACACCTCGCGGCGGGTCGGCTTGCCTGGATTTGGCAAGATACTGTGCATGCATACAGTATTACCGGAAATGCGCCCGGATGCAAGTTGAAACACGCGGGCTGCCGTGATGGGACACGGCGGTTGCTTTTCTCAATAGCAAGATTACAATCCTGACACAACTATTCAAAGGAGTTGCCTTGTCTACAGCACATCATGCCTTGCGCCGCCTGGCCGTCTGCTCATCCATCCTGCCGGCCCTGCTGCTGTCCACGCTGGCGCCATCCGCGCTGGCCGCCGACGCCGCCACCCTCGCCACCGCGCCGGTGGCCGCCAGGACCGCCTGGCAGGAAACCCGCCATGGCACGGTCGTCACGGACGACTACCGCTGGCTGCAAAAGAAGACGGATCCTGCCGTGATCGATTACCTGAATGCGGAAAACGCCTACACGGCGGCCGTCACGGCCCCGATCCAGCCGCTGGCCGACAAGGTATATGCGGAAATCAAGGGCCGCATGCAGGAAGTGGACCTGTCCGTGCCTGTGCGCATAGGCAACTTTTACTATTACACGCGCACGGAAGCGGGCAAGCAGTACCCGCTCAACTGCCGCCGCCCCATCGGCGCGAACGGCACCTATGATGCCGGCGCCGCCGAGGAAATCCTGCTGGACCAGAACCAGCTGGCCGACGGCCACAAGTTCTTTGCCGTGCGCGCCTTCAGCGTCAGCCCGAACGAGCAGCTGCTGGCCTACACCACCGACACGACGGGTTTCCGCCAGTACGAGCTGCATGTCAAGGATTTGAAGACGGGCAAGCTGCTCGCCGATGCCATGCCGCGCGTCACGTCGCTGGCCTGGGCGGCGGACAACACCACCCTGATGCTGGCGCAGGAAGACGCCACCACCAAGCGCTCGGACCGCCTGTTCCGCCTGACCCTGGGCGGCACGCCGCAGCAGGTGTACCACGAGCCGGTGGAGCAGTTCGCCATCAACGTGGGCCGCACGCAGGACAAGCGCTACTTCGTGCTCACCTCGGGCAGCACGGATACGAGCGAAGTGCTGCTGCTGCCGACCAGTACGCCAGAAGGCAGTTTCCGCAGCGTGCTGCCGCGCGAAAAGGGCCACCGCTACAGCGTCGAGCACCGCGACGGCCTGCTGTACATCGTCACCAACAAGGATGCGAAGAATTTCCGCATCGTCAGCGCGCCCCTGTCCACGCCCCAGCCGAAGCACTGGAAGAGCGTCGTGCCGCACAACAAGGATGCCGTCATCCAGTCCATCGATCTCTTCCAGGGCTACCTGGTGGTGATGGAAAAGACGCGCGCCCTGAACCGCGCGCGCATCTTTGATTTTGCGCAAAAGAGCTGGAAAACCGTGCAGTTCGACGATGCCGTCTACCTGGCCACGGCGGCCGGCACGCCGGAGTATTCCGCCACGCAATTTCGCATGTCCTACCAGTCGCCCGTCACGCCGCCCACCGTCATCGACGTCAACATGCAAGATGGCAAGCGCACGGTGCTGAAACAGCAGGAAATCGTCGGCGGCTTCGACGGCAGCCGCTACACGACGCAGCGCCTGTGGGTGAAGGCGCGCGACGGCGTGCAAGTGCCGCTGTGGGTCGTCTACAAGAAAGGCGTCAAGCTGGACGGTTCCGCGCCGCTGCTGCTGTACTCGTATGGCTCCTACGGCATCTCGACGGAAGCGAGCTTTGGCCTAGCCCGCCTGAGCCTGCTGGACCGGGGCGTGATCTATGCCCAGGCGCACATCCGCGGCGGCACGGACATGGGCGAAGCGTGGCATGAAGACGGCATGCTGATGAAGAAGAAAAACACCTTCAATGACTTCATCGACAGCGCCGACTACCTGGTGCGCGAAAAATGGACGAGCCCGAACCGCCTCATCATCCAGGGCGGCAGCGCGGGCGGCCTGCTGATGGGCGCCGTCGTCAACATGCGTCCCGAGCTGTTCCACGCCGTGCACGCGGCCGTGCCGTTTGTCGACGTGATGAATACCATGATGGACGCCAGCCTGCCGCTGACGACGGGAGAGTACCTGGAATGGGGCGACCCGAACCAGAAGGCGGCCTACGACTACATGCTCAGCTACTCGCCCTACGACAACATTGCGCGCAAGAATTATCCCACCATGCTGGTGACGACGGGCCTGAACGACAGCCAGGTCATGTACTGGGAACCGGCCAAGTACGTGGCCAAGCTGCGCGCCTACAAGACGGACAGCAATCCATTGCTGCTGAAAACGAATATGGGCGCCGGCCACGGCGGCGCCTCGGGCCGCTACAACGCCATCGCCGAGAACGCCTTCAATCTGGCGTGGATGTTGTCGCAGTGGAATATCACGGAATAGGCGCCCGAAGACACCCCCAGGGCAGCGTGACAGTGACTCGCCCTGGCCTTTTTGCAGACGCTCCCGACCGCGTTCAGGCAATAATGTGAAAAAAGCGCTTGCAGAAGGATTTTGTCCGTCCTATAATAGCGCCTCTTCCAGACGTGGTGACAAACGTCGGGATGGTTTTCTGAGACAAGCAATGGGTGCTTAGCTCAGTTGGTAGAGCGGCGCCCTTACAAGGCGTAGGTCGGGAGTTCGAGCCTCTCAGCACCCACCA